>JAUBOG010000216.1:0-10374 GCA_036700105.1 Microcoleus occultus BM001215583 | reverse complement strand
TTTGCAGTGTTGCAGGTCTAACAAGCCTTTATAACCAGGTCGAAGCGAACATTACACGCAAGTGGAGGGACACAACAATGTCCAATTTTATTTTCGTACTTGATACAAACAAAAAGCCACTCACACCTTGCAAGCCGTCAATGGCTCGCAAGTTGTTAACCGCTGGTAAAGCGGCTGTTTTCAAAAGGTTCCCTTTCACCATTATTCTCAAAAAGACGGTGACAGCAACTATTGAATCAATCACTTTTAAATTAGATCCAGGTTCCAAAACTACTGGCATTGCATTATTGCAGGGCGAAAAACTGATTTTTGGCGCGGAATTAACCCATCGCGGTCAAGCTATCAAAGCAAGTCTTGAATCCCGTCGCTCACTGCGCCGAGGAAGGCGAAACCGTCATACTCGCTACCGACAAGCAAGGTTTTTAAACCGCACCCGCAAAAAAGGTTGGTTAGCACCATCCTTGCAGCATCGTGTAGAAAAAACCCTGACTTGGGTTAATAAATTATGCAGACTGGCACCGATCGGTTCAATTGTTCAAGAGCTAGTCAGATTTGACCTGCAACAATTAGAAAATCCTGAAATTTCAGGAGTCGAATACCAGCAAGGGGAATTGGCTGGCTACGAAGTTCGGGAATATTTGCTGAACAAATGGGACAGAAAGTGCGCTTACTGTAGTGGTGAGAATGTGCCGCTGCAGGTTGAGCATATTCACCCCAAAGCAAAAGGCGGAAGCAATCGAATTTCCAACCTTTGCCTTGCTTGCGAGAAATGCAATCTCAAGAAAGGCACTCAGAACATTGAACAATTCTTAACCAAGAAACCGGACATTTTGAAACACATTCTTGGACAAGCCAAACGTCCACTTAAGGACGCTGCTGCTGTGAATTCGACTCGATGGGCTTTGTTCTCTCGACTGAGGGAAACGGGGTTGCCTGTTTTAACAGGTTCGGGTGGACTGACCAAGTTCAATAGAGTACGGTTTAATTTGCCTAAAACTCATTGGCTTGATGCTGCTTGCGTCGGTCAAGTTGAATCGCTAAGGATATTAACAAACAAGCCACTACTAATCAAGGCAACTGGACACGGAACTCGTCAAATGTGTCGCACAGACAAGTTTGGCTTCCCCTCTCGGTACGTTCCTCGAAACAAGTTTGTTAAAGGCTTTCAGACTGGCGACATTGTAAAAGCAATCGTCACCAGTGGCAAAAAAATAGGTGAATATGTTGGTCGGGTTGCAGTTAGATCGACGGGTTCCTTTAATATCTCAGCATCAGAATTGGTGCAAGGAATTAGCCATAAATACTGCAAAATCGTTCATAGGAAAGATGGCTATAGTTACGCATTTTAAGACTGACGGGGACTGAAGTCCCTCGCGCCGCTTCCCTAGGAAGGACTAAAGTCTCGCTCGTTTCCCGCATCCCGTATTATTTTTATGAAAACAATTCCTCTGCTCGGCATTAGTTTTTTAGTAGCAATTTTAGCAAGCGCGATCGGCATTATCTCAGTGCAGAACGCCGCCCCAGTATCATTAAACTTTATCTTTTTTAAATCCGTACAAGTGCCCGTAGGATTAGTATTGGCAATGAGCTTGAGTGCGGGACTGATCGCCTCGGCGCTGCTGCAACCGCTGTGGAATATTTCTCCTTCTCAAAACTCCCGTCCTAAATTTCCGGCAAATCCAGAAGAATCGGACACCGCAGAATATTAAGTTGGCGGGAGTTTTTACAGGGAGTATACCTGTCCGTCAATCAGCAGCCGAGTAATTCCTTTGGCTTGCAAATAAGGCGCAGCTTTTTTCAGCATATTGCCGTCAGGAATTTTGAAAACCCTTTGATTGCGAGTCGCAAACCGGCGCGCTACTCGGTGATTGTCAAACACTGGCAGAGTTTTCTCGCGAATTTCTGCTGCCGGAATTTGACCGAGTTCGCCAAATGCTTTCAAAGGTCTAGTGATTAACTCGGCCGCCCGATCGACTACCAAATAACAAATTTTGGGAAGAGATGCTTCGCTTAAAGGCAAAACTTGAATCAGCCCCGTACCCCGAAGCTCGTAAGCGTTGCCCTCGAAGAGGATCGATTCGCCTTCAGATATCGAACCTAGCAGACTTCCTTCAAACAGAGAGTCTTCATCTTCTAAATCTTCGTCGAAGTCGTCCTCCTCATCATCATCATCATCCTCCTCATTCTCATCGTCGAAATCGCTAAAATCTTCACCTGCGAGCAATCCTGCTTCTGGTAGTATTCCCCGCAGTTCCCCAGTCACAGCAGCCCGACCGGCAAAATTAGCGTCTTCGGCATCGGGCAAATCAGAAGCATCCAAATCAGACTGTAAACTTCCTTGAACTTCGAGTTCTGTAACTGCCCCGGCCGCTGATAAAGAAAGGTTTGGGCTCCTCTGTCTCAAATTTGGGACTGACTGCGGGGTTCGCACTGACTCAGACAAGGGGGAATCTACAACAGATATTCGATCGCTTGCAGCCGACGCATCAGCAGCCGGATCTGCCGGTTCAGAAACACTTTCTGTGCGACGATCGGACAAACGCTTTTGTTTTTGCTGGACTAGAAATTCGTATTCCGACTCCGACAAAGCGCTCTGAAGGATGCGCCTCACAGTCGAACTACTCACGGAGTAGCGCTTGGCCAGAGTGATAGTATTCTCGTCCGACTGTCGGTACAGTCTGAGGATTTCCCGTTTGTCTGAATCGGAGAGTTTTGTGGGCGTCATGCCAAGTTTTCCAGCAAAAAAAGAGAAAAAACGCAGGAAGTGCGATCGGCGAACTGTGATTTTTCATTTTCGATTTTAAGTTGAGAGATGCCGGCAAGGGCAAAAAAGCTTTCGCATCCCGATGCTTGCCGAAGCAACCCCAATCTCAAATCGCTACGCAGTGCGACGAGTCCGCCTGCTCTGGCGAGAGCGGGTTGAGATGTCATGTTCCAAGACAGCTCCTATTCCGAACAGGATGCCGCTGAAAACAAAAAAGACTTCCAGCAAACTGCCGCTTTGATAACTACCCTCAGCCTGAGTATCGCGCCATTTAAAGTACATATCTGCGATGTAAAGCGAAAAAGTTGCAGCCGCAATCATTCTCCAAGATTGGGAAAAACGTCCTCCCCAAAATGCCAACAGCAGTGCAGTAGCAATAATCAGCAGAAAAACGTCCCCGACGATGTAAAACAAATTGATTGCATAGGCGTAAGGCGACAGTTGCTTGTCAAGTGCCATCACCCATGCGGGAGTTTTACTTGGTTCTGCTGCTTCTTCTTCTTCTTCGGGTGCGGATTTAGCAGCAGTCGCGGCTGCTCCTTTTACCTTTGAGTTGGACGAATTTTCCAAAGCAGGCGCTTTTGCCGCAGGCGCTGGTGCAGAGCCTGTCACTACTTCCTGGGGGGCTGCCGGACCCATTCCTAGCTGTACCCTCCAAGACTCAGGTGCAGCAACCCAGATAGCTACAGCAATCCCGAAGGCTGCTATTCCCCCTAACAAAGCCCACTGCCAAATTTCTAGATTCAGCCGCTTGGAAGTCACGGCTAGAACCATGCCCCCGATCAATGCCACATAACTGACCAGATAAAAGGCATCTGCGGGGGACACGTCCGGGTCTGCCTCGAAATACAGTTCCCAAATGCCAAATAGCACACCGCCGATAAAATAGAACAGCATCCCCAGACCGATGCCCAGCCAGACGTTGCGCCCGCTGACCATGTGCGGGCTTCTCCAGTTTCTAAAACAAACTAATGCAGCTCCGAGGTATGCTCCGCATTCAAAAACCAAAGTGCCGATCGAGTACCAAAGCGGTAAACCCTCTTCTTGTGAGAGGGGGACGCTGAACAGCAAAAAGAACAGCAGCGCCATTACAGCCCAGACAATGCCGACAATCACTAGGGTCTGAGCTGACAGTAAAGATGGAGATGTAGATGACTTTTCTGAAGTGCTACTCATAGGGATTTCACGAGACCTAAACTAGCGGTTGAACGCACCCCATCTCAATTTTTGATTGTAGATGAGGATTCTTTCGCCAAAAAACTTCGATCTGACGCTCCCGGACAAACAGGTGTCAAGCGCGCGTGCGATCGGGACTTCTGCCCTCGTACACTAAGAGAAAGACTAAGCAAGAATAATATCTATTTACTAATTCCTTGAATTAGTCGTCAGTCAATCTAGCGTGCCCGGAAATAGAAGATAGAAATACGGTCTATGTCTTCACCGTTAAGGCTTTTACATTACCAAATCTATCCTTGAAATTATACCCTCAAATGTTGCTGTCTCTGTTTTTTTTTGCTTTCGCACTCCCCCACTCATATCTGATGATTGTGGGTGGGGACTGCGATCGAATTTTAGTTAAATTGCCAGACTGCTGGTTGCCTCCAAACTGACTCAACAATTTGGCTGGTCGATACAAGGAAAGCAATCCAACCTGTATGTCGCCTACTCCCTAAGCCTGCAATTATCTCAGCTTAATTATCTGAATCCAATTGTTTGAGCAATTGTCAAAGATTTTTTATGCTGCGATCCACAACTTGTTGAGGGCTGATTGTTTCAGCCAATCTAAAAACTGAGTGCGATCGGGTGCTGGCATATCTTGCAGCACATCGCTAACTCCCTCAGCGAATCCCGTATCGCCAAAATACGATTTGCCCAAACGGTACAGTTCTTGTAATAAGGTTTTGAGATGCTGCTCTTGCCAAGGGGGCACCTTGTGGTTTTGCAAGGGACTAACGGTTAGCCAACTTTTAATCGCATCAGGGGAGTCTGCCTGGGGGAAGTTTCCCTGCTGAAATACCTTGGCGATATCTTTCTGAAACGATGCGGCTTGCCTTGCGCCTAAGAGGTCTTCTACATCGAAGTAAACAGCTTGGAGGAGCAGCAAACAACCCTGTGCGAACAGTGGTGGTTTGGCTGATTCTGTACCGGAGGCCGGTTCTTCACCGGCTAGCTGATCTAAACGGACTTTTCCCCAGACGCTATATCGATCGGGTTCTTCGAGCAGAACACAGGCTTTGCCCCGGTTGTCGGTTAAGTCCCGCCACAGGGCTCTGGCGTCTTCTGCTTGTTTGCCGTTGAAGGCGCTGATCAGGCGAAAAGTCTGCCCCTGATAATTGAGAATGGGAATTTGTTGATCCCGTTTTGGGTGTTGATAATTGGTTATTTCAACATCCTGCCGTTTCAGAATAAACATGACACTGCGATTTGACTCCTGTCATGGCCGAGGTCTGTGCTTGTAACACTCCCCTGGCATAAAGGCCAGGGGATTCTTGATGCAACAAGTCTACTTAAATTAGCAATCCTTGCTCCCGATCGCCAGAGAAATAATCTTCTCCTCAACCGTTCCGATACTCTTTTGCTAACCGATGCTAACAAAATGTCTAAGCTGAGATTGTTTCTCAGCCTTGGCATATAAACTAATGCACGAAGGATTATCCCCCGCGCACAACTTACGACTGCTGTACTGGCAACGCTTGATTTTCGAGATCGTGCCGATCGGGCGATTGACTATTTTGCTTTGATGCTGTATATGAAGCTTATGTATGCTCCCCCACCATCAGGGATTTTCACCTGAGTCTTTCAATCCTAGTTCTACCACATTTTTCTTAAAGATCAAATCGCACCCAATATCAGGAAACACAGCTAAAGATGGGCACGAGTCAAGCCCCTGCGGCTCAACTGGCGCCTAAAATTAAGGGACGATCGAAAAGTTTTTTGAGAATCCGATCGCTAATCCACGCTTTGCCATTCTCGAATATTGGCAATTTTGCTCGATTCACCGGGACTATCGAACTCGGAAGCCGAAACAAGCTTGCATCGGAGAGTTGTATTTTTCGGACGGGAGCCGAAACCCCACCCCACAACCATTTCATCGCGTCTTGACCAAATTTAGATGCGGCGGGGGCGATCGTTTTGGAACTCCGGGAGATCGAGAAGCCGCTAAAATGTTGAGAAGGTGAGGATATTTGCAGGCGAGTCTCGGAAGTTTATGAGTAAGTCATCGGATATTTACTTGCTCGATCGCGCACTACACCGATACAATAGTTTTGTTCGCAATTTTTGAGTTGGGTGCGTAACTCAGTTGGATAGAGTAGCTGCCTTCTAAGCAGCGAGCCGCAGGTTCAAGTCCTGCCGTACCCGTTACCTAAAGCCATACACAACAAAGGTTTGAGCCGTTCTTTACCGCAAAGTAGAGAGCGGCTCAAACCTGATTTGTTGTGCGTTTGTTTCGCATTTGTTTCGCACAACAAATGCGAAACACTGCCTATCTGGGTCAGGTGGTATCCCGGCATCCTTTCAGCAGACACGGGTCAACTCTCCGAACCCAATATTTCCAAGAGCGTCTCCACGTCTGCCAAGTCCGCTCTGGATTTTTTACGCCGCCCTTTTAACCGATTGAGTAAGTCGGCCGCTTCTGGCAACTCGCTGGCAGTAGCTGATTTTTGTCTCAGGTCGGAGAGTTCTGCCTCAACTTCCTCCCGATCGGTTCGTTCCCTCTCAAGTTGCGATCGCAGTTGCTGCGCTTCTCCCCTCAGCTTATTGGTGATGTGGGTACTGGATTCTAGAAGCTTGGCGTAGTCCGCGCGGGCTTCTGCTAATTCTTGCCTGAGTGATTCATCGTTGCCGTCACTCAGGCTCGGAATTTTCCCAGCAACCCCTCCATTACAACTGTTTCAGAAGGTATGTTACTTATGGTTGCCACAGGTATGTTACTAACCTCACTGCCTGGTATGTTACCTGTAATTATAGGTATGTTACTAACCTCACTGCCTGGTATGTTACTAACCTCACTGCCTGGTATGTTACCTGTAATTATAGGTATGTTACTAACCTCACTGCCTGCTATACGGAAAAACTCAGCCAGTGCAGCATTCACTCCAGCCGAGAACATCGTACCCTTCTTAGATTTCAAGCCCTTCTGTTCGCAAAATGCAACTAGAGCTGCTTCTACAGCGGGGTCGAGATAAACGGCGATGTGCTTCTTGTCAGTAGCCATAGTATGTTACTTATTTTAGTATGATACCACGATAACATACTTTCAAAAAGTAACATACTTATCCTGTAAACTTTTCAATCTCCCCCAAAACCCTCAAACCGCTGCGACGCTAATTGAGCGGGGTTAAAGCTTCATTAGGTCGGAAGGTTCAAATTCAGACTGCCGAATATTCTTAACAAGCTTATCAAACCTGACGAGATAGCTCGTACCAGTGCTGCTATGCCAAATATCTGCAATCTCACCGCGAGCGCCTTGATATATGCCCCCTACATCCTTGACTACAACCCGTGAGCCTATCTCAAAAGTTCTGGGCTTCTTGGTAGAGGTTGCCGTAGATTCAGCAGTTTCTGTAGTACAGCTCATCATTGAGGTTTTTGAATTTTCAAAAGAGGGTGTTTTTGTATCCACACTATCCACACTAACCTCTAAAGCTTTACGAGTTAAGGGTTTAGGGGTGTGGATAGGGTTATCCACAGTGTATCCACACTTATCCACGCTTTGCTTGTCTAAATCGGTTAAAACCGTGGATACTGTGGATACTGTGGATAGGGGGTTATCCACACCTGTAACCCTTTCTATATATGGGTTTTGGCTTACTGTGGATACTGTGGATAAGGTAGAGGTAGTAAATAAGATACTTTGACCTTTAGATGTAACCTCCCCATACTTCATTGACGCTAATTCCCCAAACCATTCTCGAATTTGCTGACTCTTTGGTCGGTGCTTTGAGTCAAAAGCTAGACTTACGTCGCGAGCAGAAACAGTTCCCCCTTTGCGCTCTGCCAGTGAAAGAATCTTGACCAAATTTGGAGCAAGCGCGGACGGCTCACTTACCTCTAGATTTATGTTCAAAGCTTGCTCTGTGGTGTATTGGGTGAACTTGATAGCGGCTCGAACACTCTCAGCAGAGATGTATTGCGAAATCTCACCCCCACGGTGCGCTGCATGAATGCAGTGCAGGATAGTTGCCAGCTTGCCAACTTTCTCAGCGGCTTTGCCTAACATCGCTCGCATCCCCTGTTTTGGATGCCGCTCTCTTTGTTCGTCACAGATGTCATAGAAGGAAGTGAATAAATCGTGAGCAGCATCATCTAGCTCAAATCGGTTCAATGACAGGGCATCTAGCCTCTGGTAGAGTGCCGTTAGCATCGGAGTTAAGTCAATCTTCAGCGAATTTCCTGAAAGCTTGGTTGCTGCCAAAGGTTGCTGTATAAAATCAAATCGGGCAAACTTGCCATTATTGTCATCGCCATCACCAACAAATCCCGCCAATACTTTTGGCTGAATATTGCCGAAAATTGACAGCGACACATTCTTTACATCAACTGTGATGCCACCCGCTCGTAGGACTACAGCGCCCCCCCCACTCCAGTATTCGAGCATATCTTCTTCGTCTGAACCTCTCCCTCCCCGGTACAGATTGGCAGACTTAAATAAACTTGCGAGTTCGTCGCATAAATACAACATCCCCTGTTCTGGGAGCCTGCCAGCTTGCGCTGCTATGCCTTCCCCTGTTGGTTTTGTGAAATAGTAGACCTTACGGACAGGTGGCTTTGGTGCGGGGCCTTTGTCAGCATCCTTATTTGTTTTCCAGTTAGCCATTTCGATTTCGTAAACCGCCTCAGCACCTTCAAAATCACTCCTAGCTTTGTCGAGTAATTTTTCCATTGGGTCGCTGATGATAGCCCGTAGAATCGGAGTCTTTTTTTGAGAGCTCTCAGCTACTATTGCCCCAAAGTAGTTAGGTCTGACTCGGTAGTTGGTTGGGGGGTGTAGCATCGTGCTAGTGTCGGCCCTGAGCAAACTCCCACACTGAGTTAGTAGCGCCAATAGGTAGCACTCTGGTCTGAGATTTAGCATTTTTGCCAAACGCTCGATCGGCTCTGCTAAAGTCTCTGGCAATATTTCAGAAAGCTTTAAGCTCGCAGACTTCGACGCAATTAAGCGCGCAACCTCGGTCGCCGTGTCTTGTTGGTTTGCTTCTTGCTCTAACTCTTGTTCTCGGTCGCGGTAGATTTTCCAGACATCGGCAGAGTTGACTCTGTATTTTTGAGCGAGCTCGGAGATTTTAAGCTGTAGCTGTGATTTCTTGAGGTCGGAGTCTAGCAAGCGCTCAATCTCTCCCCCTAGCTCAGAGATGTCGGGGACTTGAAACTTTTCGGGGCGGATAACTCTTGCTGCTGCCTGCGGGGAGGCTTCAAAAACTTTCTTCTCTCCGATCGCCGCTTTGATATCCTCTGCAGTTATTTTGTAATGCTCAATCCAGTCAGCCACATCTAACCCTTTACTTTTGGGTAAGTTTTCCCACGCTTTAGATTCAGGGAAAGGATAAAGCCACAAAGCACCGGGGAATTCTTGATGCAATAGTTCAGCGTGTTTGATGCCCGGTTCATCGCGATCGGGGACAATGACAACCTTTGCACCTTCTAAATCGCTTGTGTCAGAGCTTCGCCACTTGCTAGAGCCGCCAATATTACAAGTAGCGGCCAAACCTAAATTCCACAAGATGTCCGCACAAGCCTCACCCTCAACAATGAAAATAAGTTCATTATTTGCGATCGCCTTTTTGACATCTGCGTAGCGGTAAACAGGGATATTTTCACGCGCTACCCCTTCAGTGCCTCCTATCCAGCCAATTTGTCGAGAACCTTTGCTCTTGCCCCAACTCTGTTGAGTCCAGTTAGCCTTGCTACCTTGTCCGTCATCAAAGCGTACAACCCGCACCAGTGGGGAACCGTCGCGGGCGGGATATTCCCAGTAGCGAGTCTGCCGGGGACGAATTGCTTTTTTCTCTTGAGAGCGGGCATAGAAAGTTTTGCCGTCCTTGTCGGTCTTGCTTGTGGCTTCCCAACCAGTAGCGGGCGGTTGGTCGCGGTTGCAGACTGACAACTCACCTATCGAGTAACACCAGTCAAGCTTGCCGCAGTGAGGGCAAGGATTAGACTTTGTGACGCGGACAAGATTTCCGCGAGTGCTTGAAACTTGACCGCCGATCGGAGTAGAATTGTCGTACATGAAAATTTCTCGCCCTAAGCGAGTTTGATTGCCAAAAGCCGTTGCAACAGGTTCCAATTGAAGGCAGCGGTTTTTTGGTGTTTACTTTTGTTGAAAATTTAGAGCATAGGAAGTACCGCCCCGCGAGTTAGATTGCGGGTGCGGGTAGGCTGTCAGTGTGCGACACGCCGATTAGACCGTTGCAGAATTTAGGGATGAGAACCAGAACTTTTAGCAGTTCGTTCTGGTGCTTTAAAGACTTTTTGGCTACCTCAACTTTCACCCACGTCAAATAATTAAGCACGAGCGCCCAAACCTTCCAGGGGTTGTAACGGTAGTGCTTGAGGTAGTGCCTTGAAGGAAAGGATCGAGTAAGTTACTATTAGAGAGAACTGTTTAC
>JAUBOG010000215.1:0-10415 GCA_036700105.1 Microcoleus occultus BM001215583 | reverse complement strand
GTTGCGGTGAATAGACTTTTAAATATATCAGAAATTAGAGTATTTTGTCAATTTCTACAGATGCAAGGAGGTCATCGCCATGTCGGATCGTAACAATAATAACAATAGTGTTCCTTTCGTAAAAATCGTCTACTCTAAAGTTAAAGTCAATGGTAAAATTGAGTTAGTACCGATGGAATGGTACGCCGATGGCTCGGTTAAAAAGTGCGGATAGTTGGCAGTTGACAGTTTAAAATAACTAGGTGTGTAGGAACCTCAAACAAACAAATATGGAGCGATCGCAATTTTCAGTGCTGGGATTACCAGTTCACATATTAGATGATTATACAGGTTGGCTGATCGATCGCCTGCATCAAGGCTTGGGAAGTCATGTGGTGACTTTGAATGCTGAAATGGCGATACAAGGCGAGAAAAATCCGGCTTTAGCAGATGTAATCCAAAAAGCAGAACTGGTGATTCCCGATGGTTCGGGGGTGGTGCTGTACTTGCGGCTGCGCGGCAAATCGGCACGGCGGTATCCGGGAATAGAATTAGCAGAATCGCTGTTAGAAGCAGCCGGAAAATTGCCTAATTCCGCATCAATATTTTTCTTTGGAGGTTCCCCGGGAGTTGCGGGCGCAGCGGCAGAAACTTGGCAGCAAAAAGTTAAGGGATTGTCGATTGTTTCCGAACACGGCTATCTCTCGCCCGATGAACAAAAAGACTTGCATCAAAGCCTGAAACAAATGCAGCCAAAACTGATTTTTGTCGGCTTGGGAGTGCCTCGCCAAGAGTTTTGGATTGCGGAACATCGACATCTTTGTCCTGATGCAATTTGGGTGGGAGTTGGCGGCAGTTTCGATATTTGGGCGGGAACAAAAGATCGCGCACCGGCTTGGTTTTGCGACAATCATTTAGAATGGTTGTATCGACTTTATCAGGAACCTTGGCGGTGGCGCAGGATGTTGGCTTTGCCGCAATTTGCATTGAAGGCTTTGGGAGATTTTCGAGGATAAATTAGGTGTAAGCACGACACGGATACACGGATGATATCAATTCCGTTCGCATCGAAATGTTGACGGTTGACGGTTAACTGTCGATCGTCTTGCCACCTGTAGGATAGGATGATTCTATGCTGCCCGCAGTTACAGTTGTAGGGTGCGAAATGCACACATTACTTTGGCAAAATTCTTCAAATAGCTGAAAAAAAATATCGAGGGCATCTCTTTCATCTTGAGAAAAAAATAGAATTATATTCGCCCATGATTGAGATGAGTCGATATTAAATTTTTTCTGTATCCAATCTTGAAATCCATCTAGGGGATTTTCCGGTTTTAGAGGTAAGCCAAGCTGGTACTGTGCCACATTATATCCAGACAAAAAAGCCTGAAGACAACTAATTGATGGTTTCCCCAAATACACTGAAGGTTTATGCTTGATTTTTTTGAGAATATCGGAGAGATTATCCATATAGACTATCCGTTGAATAATTTATCAAAAAATGTCTGGGTCTATTAAAACTCGGTTTGTGTCACTACAAACTTTCCATTAAAATCTTCTACAAGAGACCCACCAAAACTATTCAACCAAACATCTTTAGGGATTCCATTAGGATATAGGTTGTCAAACACTGTTTCAAGTGTTCCTAATTCTGTGGAAATCTCAACAACCACACCTTGATGAAAACCATTTGTGGAAATTTGACGGTCGCTCCCCGCTGGATTGGTAATAATTGAAAATGGCAGCCTGTCGGGGACTGTGCTAATTCTGATTATCTTACCCTTGATTTCCTGTTTAGTCAAGTAACTTTGGATGGCTTGAGAACAGGAAACACATTGAAAGTTTCTATATCTTCTGGCAATCTGCCTAACCTCATCAAGTTGCTCCTCATTCATAATTTTATGACAAGTATACAGCTTGAGTATAAGATAAATTTTGAGTACATTCAACCACCGCTCTCGCCCATCCGAATACGAAATCTCGACACTACGTTTGGGCGAAGCATATTGTTGCCCAAATGCTTCGCCCCTACCAAAATCTCGGTAATAATTTGCTTGCGAAATAAGTGCCATTAAACAATATAAGCAGAATCGATCGCCTTTGCCCGATTAATCGCCACCAACGTCTGGTAAATCAAAGCCGAAATCTCCGCCCGCGTGATATCCCGCAGCGGCGAAAGTCGATCGCGCGCCGGATAATTGACTGCAATCTTCAAAGCAGTTGCTGTGGCTACCGCACTCAAAGCAAAATTAGGAATTTGAGAACGATCGGTGTAAACTTTGAGATCGTCAGCATTTCCGCCCTTAAGTTCCAAACCGTTAACCAAAGACACGATCGCCTCAGTCTTAGTCAAATTCTGATTCGGGCCAAACTTCAACCCCGGAAACCCCGACAAAAACCCCGCCCGATTCGCGCGTTCGATCGCACTTCTCGCCCAAAAACTAGCAGAAACATCGATAAAATTGGTAGCAGCAACCTTCGGAATCGGACTAAAAGCACTCACCAACAGCGCCGCATATTGAGCGCGATTTAAACTGCTGTCAGGGCCAAAAGAACCGTCAGGAAAACCGTTAATTATATTCGCCGCCGCCAAAGCTTCAATAAACTTTTCGGCCCAATGTCCCGAAATATCGCTGAACCTGGCACCGCCGATATTCGGATTGCCGCCGCCCTTTCTCACCGCAGCTTGCACGGCTTTTAAAGCATTCACTTTGCCATAGCCAAACCAATCGCTGCGGCGGCTGTTAGGATCGTAATTTCCCAAGCGATTTCCCAACTGGGGATCGGGATCGGGATCGACAATTTTGTCAGCAGTTTCTTCGAGAATTTTCCGCACTTCCCGCGCCGTCAAACGGGGGTTCGCCGAAAGTATTAAAGCAGCAACTCCAGCAACTACTGGAGTGGCGCTGGAAGTGCCGCCAAAAGAGTCTGTATAGTCCCCCGTATCGTAGCCAGAAACCCCACTGCGATCGGCAGTAAACACCCCCAAACCGAGCAAATTCTGCGTTACCTGTGGTGATGTAGGGATTGGCCCAGTTTCTTGCAGCCAAATTCCGGGCGGGGCGTTGTTGCTGGGGGCGCAAACCGAGATGCTGCTGCCCCAATTGCTGTAGGCTGCTTTTTTGTTGAGGGAAGTCGAAGCGCTGACGGCGATTACGTCTGGATGGACGGCAAATCCGCTCAGCCATTGAGTTTTGCCGCCGAGGACGTTGTTGGGCCAGCCTTTTTCGTCGATCGTCCCGTTGATGGGGCGGTTGGCGTTGCCGGCAGCGAAGACGATGACGCAACCTCTGCCACCTCGCCCTTGGGTGGCTGCTTTGGTGATGGCGGCACTCTGGCGCAGGGAAAGCGGATAATAAACGGCGGAGGGGCCCCAACTGCAAGAGATGACGGCGGCTTTTTTTTCGATCGCCCAATTAAACAGTTTTTCGACTGAATCGTCGTCGAGAAAACCCGTAGTGCGGATCGGCATTAAGGCACAGCCCGGGGCGACTCCGACAATCCCTTTACCGTTTTCTTCCGCTACGGCGACGCCCGCACAAGCAGTACCGTGATTGTCTGATTCTTCGACTGGTATGGGGGAGGAATCGCCGTCTTTCAAATCGATCGGAAAAACGATTTTTGCTTCGCCTTGAAAATCCGGGTGATTCATGTCAACTGAATCGTCGGCGATCGCAATTACGATCGATCGTACTCCGCGAGTAATATCCCAAGCTGGTTCGGCAAAAATCTGAGCATTGGCAACAAGTAGATCGCCGCCTTTGTTGTTGAGATACCACTGTTTGGGATAAAGCGGATCGCGCGGAACATAGTGCGGTTGAGTCTCTACTAAAATGTTTGGTTCGGCAATCAGAACTTCTGGATATCTGGTGAGGCGGTTGGCAATTTTAATCGGGTTTTCTGTTGCTTGTTTGGTGACTTCGCAGAGAAATGTGTTGGGAATTCCTTCTATTTGCCTGACTATTTTTAAAGCGGCAAAATTGGCGATCGCACTTCGGGATGCTTCTTCTAATTGTTCGTCAAATTGGATCGTAATGCGATCGGTTAAGTAAAAGAATGTACTCGGATTGTTGGCTGGAGAATAGACGTGACTGGCAAAAGCAACTGCATCGCTAGCCCGGGCGGCTTCCATCGCCGTTTCCAGTCTATCGGGCGCGACGAGATATTCTTCGAGATTGCTTTGGGCGATGCGGCGGTTGAGTTTTGCCCCCATTGTCGCAGCCCAATCGCTGGATGCTGATGCTGTAGGTTCGGGGCGAATCGTAAAGCGATCGAGAGCTTTGGAAAGCAGCAATTCATCGCCGCCGCGCTGTAAAATCAGTGGCAGGCTTGCTTCGGGAACTCCAATCCCTTGATAGTGTTGTAAGGTAGTTGCCGAAAGTGCGATCGGTTGTGTCATCAGAAATGCCCCTGTTCAGTTTAAATCCAGTATTTACTATATTTCTGAAGAACAGGCAAGATGCCTGTTCCACAAATACTGAATCTTTTTGTGGGGTGGGTACGCGAGCCCGCCCCTCAAAGGCTGATTAATATTAATTCCGGTTGCATCGGAATTAATATTACCAGAAATCAGGACACCGCAGTCCCGTTTCCCTACAATTAATCTACCGTGCAAGAAACGACACTGCCGTGTCCTCTAACGATTCCGGCGCAGCCGGAATTGATCTAACATAATATCCAACAAATCCCATCAGATAAATACGCTAGGATTAACATTAAAAAATTCTCCCAGCGCCTTAGCTTGCGCCTTGCTAATCGCCCGTTTGCCATTAACCACCTCAGAAACCACTCCTTTTGAACCAATCACGCCCACTAATTCCACTTGTTTGAGTTCGCGAACTTCCATGAGATGCAATAGAACATCCTGGGGAGTCGCTTCGGGAATTGGGTAATATTTTGATTCGTATTCTTCGATCAACAGCCCCCAGAGACTCAGTAAAGTTTCTTCTTCTAGTGTTAATTCTTCCTGGGACATCAGAGATCCTAATTCTGCGAGGGCAAGATCGTAATCTTCTTCGTTCAGGATGGGCTTAGGCTGCGATTTCGCCAGCAGTTGACCGTAAGCTGTTTTTTCAATTGTGATGTTCATAGTTCATTCAATTCTTTATGACAACAAAAGGAAGAAGAAAGCAGGAATAATATTGTCCTGAAGTTTCTCCGAGGTGGGTGTTTGTTTCTCGGTGTCATGCTTTTAACCATTGGAGTGAATGTTTTTGATTTATTGATTGAATACATCAGGAAATCTGTAAGGATTTCCCGATGTATTTAGGGGAACATCAACCTATTTTCTGCTTGACTTCATTTTCATCATTCCAGTTAATTTTGCTATATTCGGCATGGGTTAAAAACTTCTTAAAAAGTACATAGCCGATGCTATAGTTAATTTGTACAATTAATCTATAATGTTTACCTTTAATATTAAAAATAGTATATCCATAGACTTGATCGACCGATTTAGAATACCCCTGTCGGATCTCTTCTAGCGATTTCCAATCGTTGTCTTCCATGACCTTGCACCAGGCTGCGATCGCACTTGCGACATCACCGTAGGGTTCGATCGCACTCAGAAGATTTCTTGTGGACTTTAGTCTCATTCCACTACCGTTTTTTAAACGACACCTCTATGTTCTCATAACGAGAACATCATGTCAAGTCTGTACTTGAATTTTTCCTCAAGAGCCTTTTGCCCGATCGCCCCCTTTGACATTTGAACAAATTTGGTTTACACTTAGCCGGTTGCGATCGCCAATGGTACGATCGGCTCAAGCTAAATATTTTTTTAAAGCGCCGAGGCGCAAAGTAATTTCATGGTACACTCTGGAACTGTTTGCTGGCTTCGCTCCACCGCCCGGATGACAATCGGGGCGATCGCAGTTTTTACCCTGTTGCAACCGCTTCAAACCCAAGCACAACAACCTTCTGGGTCAGAAAACCGCCCGCAAGTCGAACCCGCAGACGACCCCACAGACCCCAACAATCTCCGCCCTCTGACGCAAGACAGCAGCCTGCTGAGCATTCAGGGAGGCCAGCGGTTGATGACAGAAGCCAGCGGTGCTATTTCCAATCAAAATTACACTGTCGCAGCTCAAAAGCTCCAAGAATCCCGCCAAGTTTTCAATCAACTGTCGAACTTCTACCAACAACTCGGAAGCAGTTTTGCCGGAATTGACATCCGCTTGGCCGAAAGCCACCGCACCAAAGCTGTGGAAACAGCCCAAATGCGCGACGAAGCTACCTACCGGCTGGCGTTGGTACACCGGGCGCAAAATAAGCCGGAACTCGCAGTCCCGCTGCTGATTCAGATTATTCGATCGCAGCAGCCAACTCGCGATTTAGGCAAAAAAGCTTACCAGCAGTTGCTGGAATTGGGTTTTGTGGATACTCCCTTTCCCCGATCGGGTAATAGCACTGCGCCGAGTTCATCGAAAAAATAGTTGAGTAAAATATTTCATTACAGCCGTTTATCCCAGAAACCAATGGTTACACCATCTCAAGTAGCAGAAATGATTAAGGCCGGGTTGCCGGACGCTAAAATACAAGTTAACGATTTGACCGGCGGCGGCGACCACTACCAGGCCAGGGTAGTCTCCGCAGCCTTTGAAGGAAAAAGCCGAGTACAGCAGCATCAACTGGTTTACAGCGCCCTCAAACAGGCAATGGCTAGCGAAGCCATCCACGCCTTGGGCTTGGAAACCTTAACTCCGGCAGAATGGGAAGCAAAAAGTCAAGTTGCTTAATTGTTCAGTTGCAAGCTAGTATCGCAAGTTTGGGCCGATGTCAATAGTTGCTTGAAATACAACTGCTGCACTTGCGCGCAAACACCAAAAAAACCGGGTTTTTTGACCGGAATCTCTGGCTGTAACGAAAGATTTTCGTAATAAACCCAGCTTCTGCCTCAGTCAACGTTTAAAAAATTTCAAACAATATTAGGAGCTACCATGACTACAGCAGCACATGAAAGAATTGACGAGTTGGTTAAGCAAAACAAAATCATGGTATTCATGAAGGGCAATAAGTTAATGCCCCAGTGCGGTTTCTCTAATACTGTGGTGCAAATTCTCAATACTTTGGGAGTGCCTTATGAAACAGTTGATGTTTTGGCAGACCAGGAAATTCGTCAAGGCGTCAAAGAGTATTCCAACTGGCCGACAATTCCCCAAGTTTATATCAACGGCGAGTTTGTTGGCGGCTCGGATATTATGATCGAGATGTATCAAAAGGGCGAATTGCAAGAAGTCGTAGAAGTCGCTTTGGCTTCTTAAATCAGACAGAAAAAACATATCCCCGACTTCTTCAAGAAGCCGGGGATATAACAGCGATCGGGTTTTAGTTTGAATTAGGTCGATCGATAGCAGAAGCAAGTTCGGCAGCGGATTTTGTAACGGATGTAACGGATGTCAGGAAGAAGGAAGAAGGAGGAAATCACAAATAACCGATGCCCGATGCCCGATGCCCGATGCCCGATGCCCGATGCCCGATGCCCGATTCCCGATGCCCGATTCCCAGTTCCCAATTACTAATTTCCAAATAATCAGCCGGTTTATGCAACCGAATTTGGTATTTAATAGTAGTCTGATTCAGCTTGGGTCTGGGTCTGGGGCATTTCAAAATTAGAGGGGTCGTGAATGTAACGAGCTGCTTCTTCCTCTAATCTATGAATCAAGTACGGTTCTAAACCATTTGTATGCCGCAGGGCTGCTAAATAGCCATCTAAGTAAAGCCGCAGGTCATCGAATCGATAACCTCTATTCCACATTTCGACGAGGGCGTCGGTGAGTTTTTGGTAATGCCGGATTGTTTGGGTGTCTTGTAGCATGGTATGAGTTTGAAATCCTTTGTGGTGTATAATGACGGCGGGATTTAGAAAATGCCTCGATTGATGCTGAGAAACTCAGTAGCAGGCTGTTTCTAAATAAAAGTTTTTACCCTGCTCAACAGGCTACCCTCCATAAAAAATTTCACTCGCTGCAATGCGCCGTGGCTCGACTTTTTGGCGCGCACTTAGATAATTCGCCGTGCGTTTAATTGAGTCGGGATGTTGCTGAATTTTGCGGTCAAAGTGGGTGTGTGTTCCGGCTACCGAGCGAACGGTTGGAGGCATTTTAGTTTCTGTTGCGCGATTTGTCAACCTCCTAGGAGCGGGGGCCCTGTCGGGGGGTTCGGTTTTGGCGGGCGGTTGGGGCATGGGGTCGATCGGCTCTACACAGTCATATTTTCATTGTAATGTCACCGCCAGAATCATTTAACCTTTCTGGAGGCTGACGATCGTAAATTGACTAAATCTTTAAAATTCATCCCCTCGGTTTATTCGTGGCTTTAAATAGAGCCAAGGCTTGAGTAGCGGTAGTTACAAAACCTTGACAAAAGCTCTGTTAACCTGGTAGCCATTCGTGATAAGGGAAGCTCGCCGCTGTGGGATCTGCAAGTATTTCAATTGTTGAAGGAAATCCGCACCTGCGATCGCTCTTGGGCTGGCATCTACAGCAAGTCGGTCATTGGGTACACCAGTCAGCGGATATTAGTCACGCTAGGGAAATATTTTTCAGCCGCCAGCCAACCCTAGTCATTCTGGATGCCCAATTGCCGGATGGGGACGGTTTGGAATTTTGCCGCTGGCTCCAACAGCAGCAGCAGTCGCTGATTTTGATGCTGTCGGCGCGCAATTCCGAATCGGATATTGTCGAAGGTTTGAAATCCGGGGCTGACGACTACCTGACTAAACCGTTTGGGATGCAAGAATTTATGGCCAGGGTTGAGGCTCTGATGCGCCGCAACCGCACGATGATACCGCCGGCGACGCTGGAGTGCGGGCTGCTGAAAATTGATTTGGTGCAGCGCCGCGTGCGTTTGTACGAGGCGCACATCGAGCTGACTCCCCAGGAATTCAGCCTGCTGTACGTGCTGGCTCAAGCCGGAGGAGTGCCGCTGTCGCGATCGGATTTGCTGCGGAGAGCCTGGCCCGATGCTATTGACAACCCCCGGACGATCGACACTCACGTACTCTCTCTGCGCAAAAAAATCGAAATCGACCCGCGACAGCCGAGTCTGATTCAAACTGTGCGGAATGTCGGCTATCGGCTAAATCTGGAGCTGTTGAATACAAATCAACCGCATTCACCAGTGCCCGGAGCAGTGAATGCTCAATCTGCTTTCTGAGTAGTAGCTGTAGGGTGCGTCGCCCCACACTAATTCTCAAAAAAAGCGACAATCTCACAGCGACGCACCTTACACAATACTTCAGGAAACAAACCAAAAACTCATAACTGTTGCAAGATTTTGGGAAATTGGTATGAGGTGCGCTGCGGCGCACCCTACAAATAAAGTTTGTGCGTCCGCGAATATCGATGTTCAGAATTGAGTAAACTGGAACCCAAGCACCCTAGAAATAGAGTTTATGTCGGAAATTGAGCGGCGATCGCATCGGTTTTTGCAGCCATAATAAAATCATTGCGGTGCAGTCCCGAAATCTCGTGAGTCCACCACGTTACCGTAACTTTTCCCCACTCAGTCAACAGCGCGGGGTGATGCCCTTCAGTTTCTGCGACTTCGCCGACGCTGTTTGTAAAGGCGATCGCACTTTTGAAATCCGGGAATTTGTAGGTGCGTTCTAACTGCGGAACGCCATCTTTTTCGATGAAATTCCAGTCAGGAATTTGAGGTTTGAGTTGGACAGTTTCGTAGGCTGTGACGCGGGGAGAGTTCGGGCGGCAGGCGGCACAGCGTTCGTTTGATAAAGGTTCCATAAATTGCTTTTTAATGAAAGAATGCTAAAGGATAGTATATGACATTTCTCAGTTGAGTGAAGTACAGATGTCCGGTAGGGACTAAGGCCAAGCCGTGTCCCTACAGCTTCATGTATTTGAGAAACGCTATAGACACATTTGATGCGAATTATTTGGGACAGGGCAACTGTCCTTTAGGACTTGCGTAGACATTCTGATGGAAGTCGTTCAAAAAACAGATGAGCAATCCTTGTCGGTGAACTTTGCGTTTATCGTTCCACTGCACAAGCTCAGTATTTGCGGTTGTCCGATAGGGATGGTCGTCAATTGATTCTAGTACGCTTTGCCTTGGATCGATCGCTGCATCTACCCGCACTGAGATTTTTTGAATTTCTCCGGTTCGCGAACCGAGTTCGTTGACTTTGCGGTTGTGGAGGACAAAACTTTTGACGTAAATAAGCTGATTAGAAGTATTAGTCAGCCGCAAAGTTCCCAGTTTTACAGTTTCCAATCGCAGCACGTAGCTGGAGGGAACGGAAGCGGCAAAGGTGGCAGAGGCGATCGCAGGAATGACCAGAAATGATAACAGTTTTTTCACTTGAAATAAAAAAGATGCACTTTTGAGGATAAAGATTACTACAACAATCCTTTTTTGTCAAGTAATACCAATTTTAAACGAAATAACAGTATTCTTATTCCCCCCCTTAGCAAGGG
>JAUBOG010000214.1:0-10478 GCA_036700105.1 Microcoleus occultus BM001215583 | reverse complement strand
CCCTTACCAAGGGGGGGCTGGGGGGGGTTCTTAACATAATATTTTGCGGTTTAACATCAAGGTGAGTCAATCCCTGCTGGTGAACAAAGCTCAGAGCACTTCCGACTTGTTGAATAATTGGCAAAGCTTTCGCTTCCGACAAAATACCGTTATCGTCTAGATATTCAGCTAAGTTAGTGCCGTCGATTAATTCCATCACCATGCACCACAATTGCATATTTCCGACCATTTCGGAAAACACTCCGTAAACTTCGACAACGTGGGGATGATGGCACTTGGCTAAGGATAAAGCTTCGTTGACAAATTTGGTTTGGTATTCGCGAAAGTTTGGCTTCCCTTGAACGTTGGCATTGAGGGTTTTGATGGCGACTGCTTTGCCTTCTTTGGGGTTTTGGGCGCGGTAGGTAACGCCGAATCCGCCGCCGCCGAGAATTTCTTCGATGATGTATTTGCCGTTTTGGATTTGTTGTCCGGGGGGCCAATGCCTCATGGCGGGTATGTGGGGGTGGAGAGGATGGTTTTGATTATAGCTGAGATGGGGGAATTTTTCTTGAGGCTTTGGGTGAGGTGGAGAAACCGGGTTTTCTACCGAGATATTTAGCATCTATCAAACCCGGAGATCCCCCCTAGCCAAGAGGGCGGGCACGGGGGCACCGCCCCTACAAGGGGGGGACTAGAAGCACTCAAAGTCCCCCTTCTTAAGGGGGATTTAGGGGGATCTAGACTCAGATAAAAACGAGATTTACATGGGTTTCAATCTTAATTGTAAGTCTCCATTGGTAAGCAAGAACAGACAAAATTCCGATCGCCAAACGCATTATCTATCCTGCCCACCGCAGGCCAAAACTTATGTTCGCGAGTCCAAGGCGCGGGATAAGCGGCTTGCGCGCGAGTATAAGGATGATTCCACTCATCAACCATCAGAGATTCTGCGGTGTGCGGCGCATTTTTCAACACGTTATCTTGCGCGTCAACATTGCCTTTTTCAATTTCCGCAATTTCCGCGCGAATCGCAATCATCGCATCGCAAAAACGGTCTAATTCCTGCTTCGATTCGCTTTCCGTCGGTTCCACCATCACCGTACCGGCAACTGGCCAAGAAACCGTCGGCGCGTGATAGCCATAATCCATCAGGCGTTTGGCAATATCATCGACTTCAATGCCTGCGGTTTTTTTGAGAAGTCGCAAATCCAGAATACACTCGTGCGCTACTAAACCGGATTTCCCTTTGTACAAAACCGGATAATAAGATTCTAACCTGTGCGCCATGTAATTAGCATTCAGAATTGCTACTTTTGTCGCCTCAGTTAAACCAACTCCTCCCATCATCCGAATGTACATCCAAGAAATAGTCAAAATGCTGGCACTTCCCCAAGGCGCAGCGGAAACAGCACCAACTGATGTTTGTTGACTGTTCGCTGTTGACTGTTCGCTGTTGAAAATAGAAGTGCTGGGCAAAAACTCCACTAAATGAGACATCACCCCGATCGGTCCCATTCCCGGGCCGCCGCCGCCGTGGGGAATGCAGAAAGTTTTGTGCAAATTCAAGTGACAAACATCAGCGCCAAAATCACCGGGGCGGCACAAACCAACTTGAGCATTCATATTTGCGCCGTCCATATAAACTTGTCCGCCGCAGTTGTGGACTATCTCGCAAATCTCTTTAATTTCTGCTTCAAAAACGCCGTGGGTAGATGGATATGTTACCATCAACGCAGCAAGTTCATTTTTGTGCTTTTCGGCTTTTTTCTGCAAGTCGGCAACATCAATATTTCCCTGAGAGTCGCAATCAACCGCAACTACTTTCATCCCCGCCATCACCGCGCTAGCTGGATTTGTACCGTGGGCAGACTGGGGAATCAAACAAATATTGCGGTGAGATTCGCCTCGGTGTTCGTGGTATTGACGAATTACTAATAAACCTGCATATTCGCCTTGGGAACCAGCGTTTGGTTGCAAAGAGATTCCGGCAAAACCGGTGATTTCTGCCAGCCATTGTTCGAGTTGCACGAACATCATTTGATAGCCGCGAGTTTGATGGCTTGGTGCGAAGGGGTGAATCTTGCTGAATTCCGGCCAACTCACGGGTAGCATTTCGGCTGTGGCATTCAATTTCATGGTACAGGAACCCAAGGGAATCATCGATGTATTTAGCGATAAATCCTTGGCTTCCAAGCGGTGCATATACCGCAAAAGTTCGGTTTCCGAGTGGTAGCTGTTGAATACTGGATGGGTGAGATAGCTGCTGGTACGATCGCAAAAAGCCGGATAAACTAAAGATGAACTAAAATCATCTGCATCGAGCGACATACTCACAAAAATATCGCCAGCAGCATTGATCACATCTTGCTTCTGAGCAAAAATTGCCAACAACTTTTTCACATCGCCCGCAGTTACAGTTTCATCCAGACTAATTCCCACAGTTTTTTCATCAAAAACCCGGAGATTAATCTGGTAATTTTGAGCAGACTCTAAAATTTCCGACAACTGCTTGTCTCCCAACTCTACCCGCAGAGTATCGAAGAAAGGTTCAGCACCAATTTTGTATCCGAGGCTTTTCAAACCGGAGGCCAAAAGTGCAGTTAAATCCCGTACTTTTTCCGCTATTTCTTTAAGCCCTTGCGGCCCGTGATAAACAGCATACATACCCGCCATCACCGCCAGCAAAACTTGAGCGGTACAAATATTGCTAGTTGCTTTTTCGCGGCGGATGTGCTGTTCGCGAGTTTGCAAGGCCAAACGCAAAGCTGATTTGCCGTTAGCATCTTTGGAAACGCCAACAATTCGCCCCGGAACTTGCCGTTTAAACTCTTCTCGCGTGGCGAAATAGGCTGCGTGAGGCCCTCCGAATCCGAGGGGAATTCCGAAGCGCTGCGTGCTTCCTACGGCTATGTCTGCGCCGAATTCGCCGGGGGGTTTGAGCAGGCAAAGGCTTAAAATGTCGGCGGCTACTGTGACTAAGGCGCCGTTTTCGTGAGCCGATCGAATAAAATCGGTATAGTCGTAAATTGCGCCGTCTGTTGCTGGGTATTGCAGCAGGGCACCGAAGATTGTACGATCGAACTTAAAGTCTCGATGGTCGCCGACAATCACCTCAATATCCAGCGGCTTAGCGCGAGTTTGCACAACTTCCACAGTTTGAGGGTGGCAATCTTGGGAAACAAAAAACGCTTTTCCCTTATTTTTGCTAGCGCCGTAACTCACCGCCATCGCTTCCGCCGCCGCAGTCCCTTCATCCAGCAAAGAAGCGTTGGCAATTTCCAAACCCGTGAGGTCAATTATCATCGTTTGGAAGTTGAGCAAAGCTTCCAATCGCCCTTGGGCAATTTCCGCTTGGTAGGGAGTGTAAGCTGTATACCAGCCGGGATTTTCTAGGATGTTCCGCCCGATGACGGGGGGAGTGATGCAGTCGTGATATCCTGTGCCGATGTACGATCGAAATACCTGATTTTTTGCAGCAATTTCTTTCAATTCTGCTAAAGCCGCGTACTCGCTGGAAGCTGCGGGAAGTTCGAGAGGATGCGGGAGGCGAATCGCCGCCGGTACCGTCTTGTCAATCAAATCATCGAGGCCCGAAAGACCCAAAACATCCAGCATTTGCTGGATTTCGCTAGGTGTAGGGCCAATGTGGCGCCCCGCAAAACCATCGATGGAAACAAGGTTTTGCTGCTGGTTGGATTCAAGTTGAGGGCTGTAGAGTACCAAGGCTGATTCTCCTGAATGGACTTTGCTTCTTTGTTTGTAACATTTTGCTAAGGAAGTTCGGCAACGGATTTTGCAAAGGATTTAACGGATGTCACGGATGTTTGGCAACGGATAGAAAAAAGAGGGTAGAGGGGTAGAGGGGTAGAGACGGCTGCGAAGGCCCCATGCCCCATGCCCCATGCCCTATTCCCTATTCCCTATTCCCTATTCCCCTTCCACCATTTGGCGATACTTCTCGGCGGATAAAGCATCATCGGCTTCGCTGGGATTGTCAACCCGCACTTTCAGCAGCCACCCCTCCGCATAGGGGTCTTCGGCCAAATTCTCGGGAGACTCTACAATGGCATCATTGCGTTCTACGACAATGCCCGTAACGGGCGCTTTCAAGTCTTCAACGGCTTTCACTGACTCGACTGTACCGAAAGCTTCGCCCTTTTCTAGGGTTCCACCCACTTCGGGCAAATCTAGAAACACGATATCTCCAAGTTGGTCAACTGCAAAGGAACTAATGCCGATGGTGGCTATTTCGCCTTCGAGTCGGATGTATTCGTGAGTGTCTAGGTATTTCAAGTCATCGGGGTATTGTAGTGCCATGTTTTTTCTTGCAATGAACAAAGTTTCAATTAAATCTTAGTAAACTATGGGCATTTAGTGATGGAAAACAGGAATAGAAAAAATATTAAAAGTTGGCTTTTTGGAGATTTTTCTTTCAAACGACTTATGCGCTCTATCATTTTTATCTACGCATTTTTGTGTTTTTATGCTTTCTTTTTTTCAGAACGGCTAATTTTTCAACCTCCGCCATCTAGCCAGATTGATAGCAGCCAAGTTATCAAAATTGCTTCAGCTAATGGCATGAAAATTTCTGCCGTTCATTTTCCTAACCCGCAAGCTAAATATACCATACTTTACAGTCACGGGAATGCGGAAGACTTGGGCGGGATTTTGTGGGTGCTTAGAGAGATTCGAGATAGCGGTTTTGCGGTGTTTGCCTACGATTATCAAGGTTACGGGACGAGTCAGGGAAAGCCTTCTGAGTATAATACTTATCGCGATATTGAGGCTGCTTGCAATTATTTAACCCAACAGTTGGGAGTACCTGCAAAGCAAATTATTCTTTACGGGCGTTCTGTGGGCGGTGGGCCGTCAATTGATTTGGCGTCGCGGCAAACAGTCGGCGGTTTGGTGGTTGAGAGTTCTTTTGTTTCGGCTTTTCGGGTGTTGACGCGGATTCCGATTTTACCCTTTGACAAGTTTGTGAATATTGATAAGATTGGCAAAGTTCTATCGCCTGTTTTGGTGATTCACGGTAAGGACGATGAGGTGGTTCCATTTTGGCATGGAGAGCAGTTATTTGCTGCCGCCAACGAGCCAAAACTGAATTTTTGGGTTGACGGGGCCGGTCACAATGATTTGATGGATGTTGCGGGCGATCGCTATGCTGAAACTTTGCGAAATTTTGCTAAGCTAGTCGATGAATATTCTCGACGAATATGAGCAACGGGCTAGAAGCCCGTTCCACAAGAAGAAATACATTTTATTTTGGGGTGGGCTTCTAGCCCGCCCCTGAATTAATCCTAACTTACTTGATTTAACTCGGTCGGTTGGGCGATCGATAAAATGGCTTTTTCACCACTGTAGCCGCATAGTTTTTGCCGCGAATTTCCACTTCTAACTGCTGCCCGATTTTAGCTAATTTTGCTGGAACACAGGCAAGTGCGATCGGCTTATTCAAAGTCGGTGATAATGTACCGCTGGTAACTTCTCCTACTTTTTCGCTTTCAAAGATTACCGGATAGCCGTGCCGCGCAATGTGCCGCCCTGCCATTTCTAACCCTACCAACCGCTTCGATACTCCCGTTGCTTTCTGCTGTTCCAAAACATCGCGCCCTATAAATTCGCCTTTGGTGTCGAGGTGAACTACCCAACCCAGTCCCGCCTCAAAAGGCGTGGTATTGCCGTCGATATCTTGACCGTAAAGTGCCATTGCTGCTTCTAAACGCAAGGTATCTCTCGCACCCAAACCGCAGGGTACAACGCCAGCAGCTAGGAGTTTTTGCCACAGTTCTTTTCCTACTTCGGCATCCACCATAATTTCAAATCCATCTTCGCCGGTGTAACCAGTTCGGGCGATGAAACTCGGCTGTCCCAACAAGTTTGTTTCTATGTGACCGAATGCCTTAATTGGTGACAGATTGTCTTCTACAAAAGGCTGGAGATAGTTGGCAGCTTCCGGTCCTTGAATTGCGATTAAAACTTGGTCTTCGGAGATGTCTGCAAAACAGATTTCGCTCAATTCTAAGCGGGAGGCGATCCAAGCTTTGTCTGCGGTGCGAGTGGCGGCGTTGACAATGATTACTGCACGTTCTTCGCTAGTGATAGCATCTGGTTGTTGGCAGTAGAAAATAATGTCGTCTAAGATGCCGCCTTGGGCGTTTAGCAAGACTGTATATTGAGCTTGACCCGGTTGCAAGCGGCTCAAGTCTGAGGGTACTAAGGGTTGAAATTTTTCTATTAGTTGTTTCCCTCTCAAACAGAATTTTCCCATGTGGGAAATGTCGAACATTCCTGCTTGCTGGCGTACTGCTTGGTGCTCGCTGCTGATGCCTGCGTACTGCACGGCCATCTCCCACCCGGAAAAGGGCACCATTCGACCTTTGAGCTCTAATGATAGGTCGTACAGAGGCGATCGGGCAAGCTGGCTCGGCTTCTCTGGATTGCTGGGTTCAGTTGACTTTGCCACAGGTAGCCCCTTATTTTTTTTGAGATAGACTGTTTTGATTTTACGGGAAAATTGATTTTTGCGATGCCAAAGGCGCGATCGAATTTAAGGACGCGGCGGTAATGTTTCGCTACAAATTAGCACGCGGCAGTGCCGTTTTCCTGCTCTAATTTTTATGGAGAATAGCGGGCTCGAACCGCTGACCCCTACAATGCCATTGTAGTGCTCTACCAACTGAGCTAATTCCCCTTTCTTTTCGCGCTCTCAATCATGCCTTAACATACCAATATTTGTCAAGGGTTTTTGTGAAATTAGTTTGGAGCCTTGAATTGGCAAGGCTTTCGGCTTTTTCTCAAAAAACAGCTCCTCACTTAAAGACTGTTGTTAATCCCTGCGCGATTATTGGTACAGATGTTGGGATATTTCGGTTAAATGGCTCAAACAAGACCCCATCAGGAAGTAGACGACTACTAGGGCCGCTGCTGAGACCGCAACTAGAGTACCGGCTAGCATTAGTGAAAATTCGCGCAGCGCGATCGCCTCCTGCATCAAGTGCAAAGACCAGGCGACTAGGGCAACGTCAATTATTAAAATAGAAACCAGCATAAGTTACAATTTGTAACAGCTCACCTATTGTAACAAAACTTTTCGCTCAGTGCAGATAAGCTCAGACCTATTTAAGTATTGCTGTAAAAACCGCAGGGAGCAGCGGAAAGCCACTGAGAAAAAGTTATAGCTTTTTTTGATAATTACAATATGCAAAGTAAATGAGAGCTAGCTCAGCTTTAGGGAGCGGTTTGGAACTCGAAGCGGGCGATTCACGATCCCGATAGCTGGGCTTCACACGCTTTTGCGAGGGGGTTCGGGGGCGATCGGCTCTTTTGAATATACAGCTCTTGCAGGGACACGGCAGTGCCGTGTCCCTGCAAGAGCCCCGCGTCCCTACGACACTCGAAGAGAACGCGGGGTATACTTCCTAGCTGTAAAATTAACTCGATCGATCTGCTTTAAAGATCGCAAATCCCTCTCATCGCGCCCTTTTTCACAGGAAAACACTAATAATGCTTTGCGTACTTTTAGCTTTCCGCAAGATATGGAAGTGCGCCTCCAAAAAACCCAGCGACTATTATTGACAGGTATTGTTGGTGAGGGAACTAAAAAAATCGCGATCGCTCGATCGGACACGATCTAAATTCTACCAAATTTGCATCTGGGTTAAAGGCATCAAGTTTCGCCATTTACCAGTCTTTTTAGTTGAGTTATTTAAGCTGGTGCGGGGTGACATCGCTGCCTCAAACTCCTACCATCGAAATAATTGGAATTGACTGAAGTGCGATGTTTGATAAAATAGCGAACCGGACGAGCGATCGCACTTCAAAATATCCGCAGCAAATAAGATCGATCGCACTTTTCAATCAAAACAATCCGCATCACAGCCCCGGACAGCTTAGCAACCTCAACAAATATAGCGATCGCCACCGCAGCGAACAACCAACAGACTAGCTTAACTGCGACTTTAGTTCAATAGCCGATTCTGCCTTTAGAAAGACGCATCCGATCTACACATCTTGTTACATTTCGATCGAAGCATTCAACAGAAATTTTACCCATGAAAACTATTCCCGACCAAATTTCAGACATCAAAGAAAAACTTCCCGATCTTACTCCTACCCCTCCCGGTTTAAAAGCCCAAGCATCCAGCCACGACCTCAAAGCCCGTTTGGATTGGGGTGAACCGGGACTGACAATCATCGACGCCCGCGATTTTGAAAGCTTCAACCAAAGCCGCATTACCGGCGCCCAACCGATGCCGATGGACGAATTAGTCGATCGGGCAAAATCCAGCCTAGAACCCATCCGCGACATCTACATCTACGGCGAAACCGACGAACAAACCGCCGAAGCCGCCAATCTTCTCCGCGCAGCAGGCTTTACAAAAGTAGCCGAACTCAAAGGCGGAATTAAAGCTTGGAAAGCGATCGACGGCCCGATCGACGGCGTTGTCGAACACGACACTCCCGGCCCCGACGCCTACAACGTTTTCTCTCGCTTGCAGCACCACGCCGAAGTGCAGAAAATCAACAAATAATTTCAGATAATACCCAGATTCCCGACTTCTGCAAGAAGTCGGGAATCTCACACAATTAATTCTCCTTCCTCCCGTCTAAATATGCTTTAACTTCCCTCAAAATTTGCCGATTTCCATCAAAAGTAATCAGCTTAACTGCTTCCTCAAAAGAACTCCAAGCAGAATTTTGAACTTCCTCTGCTTGCAAAACAACTTCCCTCGATTTTACAAAAGCCACAAAATAAGTAACAGTCTTTTCAATTGCCTCTCCTTCCTTCGCAGAGGAATAATGTTTCACAAAACTCGGATTTCCTTCCTGAACAAAAGAATAATGTTCTACAAAACTCGGCTGCTCGAGCACTTCATAATTGCGGATGCCAGTTTCCTCCTCTAATTCTCGCTTCGCCGTTACAAGTGCAGATTCCCCCGGATCTGCGTGACCTTTGGGAAATGCCCAATGTCCGGCTTGATGTTGAATCAACAAAAACAAAGTATCAGCTTCACTCAAAAAAATTGGCACAATTCCAAAAGCTTCATCTTTCATTTTTTTTTCTATTTCCTATTACTAACTAATCCTAATTTCTCTTAGACTTGTAGGGTGCGTCAGACGAAGTTCTAGAACGACTATCGAGGATTTCGGGATCTGACGCACCTTACGATTAACTATCGCGGACTCCGTTTGTCTAGATGCGATTTCAATCGCCGAGTCTCTACAATTCCCACCCCAACCGAGTCGGCTGTTCGTAAACCCGCTTCAAAGTGTTAACATCCCTCGCAGAAATAGCCGGAGGATTTCTCACTTGAGAAAAATAAAGCGCATCAGTTTCCAGCAAACTGTGGCCCCAAATTCCCAAAGCGTGCCCCAACTCGTGCCGCGCCGTCGCCGGAATGTACTTGCCCACTTGATTCGGATTCAAATAAACCGAAAACCGATGAGATAAAACTGTTTTATCCCCATCCCGACGGGCGTACAATTGATAGGTAGCTTCTCCAGAGCGCGATCGCAAAACCCCTTGCCGCAAAGGCGGAGCCTGACGTAAAATTCTAATATCAGCAACCTCCGAATTATCCACCACTTCCAAAGGCAAATAAACCGCCCATTCTCGGACAACACTCAAAACAGTCTCTAGCCATTCTTCAGAACGATTAATATTAACCGGACGCTCCACATAAACCAGAATCGGAAACTTCGACCAAACCAAATGACCGATATTCGATTGTTTAACTCGGTCAAAATAATCACCGCTATCCGCTGCATCTTGCCAATTCGCTAAAGTTGGTGGTAAAGGGTGAACCTGTGGAGGCGGCCAACTATCGGGGAGAGGAGGAGGAGTCGCAGCAGGAGTATTAACCTGAGTAAAAATTATCAGGCTAAAACAACATAAAGCCAAGGAAAACACTGCGCGCGATCGCAATTTTCTCGAAACTTTCCACAACCGCATTTTTGCCACCGCAGATAGGCGAAAATAAACGCAGATTAACTTGGTATTATCTGCGTTCATCTGCGTTTACCTGCCGTTAAAAATCCTAATCTTATAATTTAGGAGTCAACCAACCAGCGCTCAAAATTACAGTCAAGCCCATAAAAACAATAGACAAACCCCAAGTAATCCGGTTCAGAGTTGTTTCTGCACTTTTAGCGCTGGTAAACAATTGAGCTTGTCCGCCAATCCCTCCAATGCCATCGCCTTTAGGACTGTGCAGCAACACAAAAACTACAAGTCCTAAAGCAGACAAAGACCAGATAACTTGTAACACAGAAACAATATTCATAATCTGAGTAATTGGTAATTAGTAATCGGTAATTTACTATCATATCAAATCCGGTCGATCGCGCACAATCTCCTTCGGGACGCGGCGCCGTGCCCAAGGAGTGTCAACTTAAGCCTGAAAGCCTTGAGAAATCTGGGTTTTATGCCAAGTCTAGATCCCCCTAAATCCCCCTTAGGTCGGGGGACTTTGAGAAGACTCTTGTCCCCCCCT
>JAUBOG010000213.1:0-10480 GCA_036700105.1 Microcoleus occultus BM001215583 | reverse complement strand
AAGACAAGAGTGAAAATAAGTTAAGAGTTGGGATTCAATCAACTTTCAGCAAAATTTTTCATTATATCATAAAATTATTTTGCAAGAGGTCTAATTTTCTTCGTCAGCTAGAGATAGCTTGGTTAATCTTCAGAAATTAGATGTCAAAAAATATAATAAAGTCCTCAAAACACTTGGATTAATGGCAACTAATTTACGCCATCCCAGCTTGAAAACTCATAAATACGATACATTATCTGGCCCTAATGAAGAAGAAGTATTTGAGGCTTACGTCGAAAACAAAACCCCAGCAGCATTTCGAGTCTTCTGGTATTATGGGCCCGGAAAAGGTGTAATCACGGTTATTGCAATTACACCTCATCCCTAAAGTGCGATCGCCCTTTACGACAAAAAGTGCGATCGCCTTAAATAAATTCAACGTGCTTGTACATAGATTCATCAGTTTGAAACTCCCATACTTTCACAAGGGCCAATACAATTTCCCCGATACTTCGTCGCCCTTGGTGACAATAAATAATTCCTGCGTGTTCCGCCCCTCGGGAGATGAATCCTCAAAAAATCAGCATCGTAAGTGAATATTACCCGACCTTGAACTAGAGCAAAAGCCACCTGTTCTTCATCCGATGCACCTAAAAGCCCCACTTCTGGTGTCGTTGTCACATCTATACTTCTACGTCTTAAACCATCAGCAATTGCACTTTCAACGCTTTCATCCAAATGAAACCGAACTTTCTCTGTCATTTTTTCTATCTCTATCGGGGCATCTTAGAGGGAATTTCAGCCTGCATTTCCTTCACTAAATCTTCATCTTCCTGCATTTGCTGCCTGATTTCCTGAAAATGATCGTGATAATAAGCCAAAGCTGAATACACATCAGATAGCGTAATTATTGGATGCCGGGAGACAATTTCATCAGGAGAAAGCCCCATCTGTTCGTGCCAAACAACGATATCCTGTACTCTAATTCGATGTCCCGCAATACGCGGTCTACCGCCACATATACCTGGACTAATTTCAATATGTTCAGATATTACCACTTCCATAAGTTATTTTCCCGAGCGTATTGATTGGTACTGTCTTTAACCATTACTTTAACACAAGATATCAAGTGGCTGCAATCAGGCCAATCAAAACATCGATCGGACCGATTCATCTAAATGAAAGCGAACTCGCTCACTCACCTCTAACTTCCCTCAGCTTTTCCTGCAAACGAGAGGGCGGACTCTGACGCTTCAACTCTTCGATAAAAGCATCTGATTCAGCAGTGCAGCGGTCAATTTCTTCTCGATTATCGTAATAGTAAGTCATGGCCGCATGAACCGAAGCCGGCGACAAATTATAGTCCCTAGCGATTTCTTCTATTGACTCTCCCATATTAAGATACATCTGGGCAATTTGTGCTACAGAAATTCGATGGCCCGCAATGCGTGGCTTACCACCCAGAACTCCCGGTGTAATTTCAATATACTTTGTGATGACTGATTGCTTAGACATAAAACGTGAAAGTCTCCTAATTGCTAATGTTTAGAGCTATTTAATTTTAGCAAAAACAGACGAAGGGCGATCGCCCTTTGTTATATACATCTAAAAACTCTCCCGCAAAATATCTTCCCCCGACTCGGCACGAATCTCTTCCAGAGTAGGAAAGTCTTCTACCCAAGTTCCAGCTAGGGAATAAACCAATTCTGTCCAAGGAGTTACAGCATCTACTGTGTCGGTGGATTGGTTCGCATTTAGGTATTTAGCGCGAACAAACTCAGCGAAAGTGAGAATTTCGCTAGCTTGATTTTCGGGAAGGGTTTTGACGATCGCATAAATCTGTTCAATAACAGTCATAATCTGATTATAGATAAAGAGCAGTTTAGTTTTATTTTAGCAATTATAATCGGTTTAGTTCCACAGGCGATCGCCCTTACGACAAAAAGTGCGATCGCCATTTCAATTCCTAACCAGAAATCACCTGACTCAAAAGATGAGCCTGAGAACCCTCAAGCCGCGGCCCGTGAATCTGCACCACCAAAGAAGCCAAATAATTGCCCCAGCGAGCCGCTTGCGCCGCACTCAAACCGTTAGTAAGTCCAAACAAAACACCGCCCGCAAAAGCATCCCCAGCACCCACAGTATCGATCGCCTTTACCGGAAATCCAGCCACGTCAACAATCTGTTTGTTCTCCACCACCATGCAGCCTTTATCCCCATTAGTGATAAAAGCCAAATCCGAAATCTCGCTCATTTTCCGAGCGCACTCAGACAAAGATTCCTCCTGGAAAAAGCTCTTGACTTCATCAGCATTGCAAAAAATTACATCGCAATATTCCGAAACAACCTTGTGGAAATCATCGGCAAATTGAGCGACCAAAAAGCCATCGGAAAAAGTAAAAGCCACCTTCACTCCCAGACGCTTAGACTGTTCCATCGTCTCAATGCTAGCCTTTCTCGGATCGGGAGCGCTCCAAAGATAGCCCTCAACATAACTGTACTTGCAGTGAGATAGGCGATCGACATCAATATCAGTCGCAGCCAAAGTAGTAGAAACCCCCAAATTAGTACACATCGTGCGTTCCGCATCCGGCGTAGTCAGCACTACACAAGTACCCGTCGGCCCCTTCGGCTCAGCAGCAGGATGCACGTTAAACTCAATCCCCGCCGCCAGCAAATCTTGCCGGTAAAATTCGCCGTTAGTATCCTTAGCAACCTTCCCAGAATAGTAGGCTTTACCGCCGCTCTGAGCCAAACCAATCATTGTATTTGCGGCAGAACCCCCCGATCGCATTTGCAGCGAATTGTGCTCTAAATCGTGCAAAATCCCCCCCTGCGTTTCCGAATCCATCAGCGTCATCCCGCCGCGATTCAGCTTGTGGCCCAGTACAAATTCATCTTCCACCAATGCTAGGATATCCACTAGGGCATTACCCACGCCGAACACATCCACCGAGCGGGAATCTTGATTGTTTTCTGTCATGATTGCTTTTTTTTGAGACTAATTTAGGACTTGTACAAAACAGCTTTTGCTTGGCTATCGATAGTGTAAGGTGCGCACTGCGCACCCTACGTTTTATGGAAATGTGCGCATGGCCCACCTGCATTATCGATAGGGAAAGGTGCGGAGTACGCACCCTACATTTAGATGTTATGCGTAATTTTTATAGTAACATTTAGAGGTTATGTGTGAGTTATCACTATATTTGCTTTCATCTAAAATCCCCAAGCCCCAATCTAAAATCGCTATGACTGATACTTGTCTCCCTCCTCTGATTCAGCAAATGTTGCAGCCCGGGTTTTACCCGCACGGCGTGACAGAACCCGTGCGGCTAATTCAGACTCACGCTTCCTTTGTTTTGCTGACAGGAGATTATACTTACAAAATCAAAAAACCAGTCAACTTTGGCTTTTTGGACTATTCAACCTTGGAGAAACGCCAGCATTTCTGCACCCAAGAATTGCTGATGAATCGGCGCACTGCACCGGAAATTTACCTGGAAGTTTTGCCGATTGTTCAAAGAGGCGATTTGTTTGAATTTGGCAGCAACTTGCTCAGTCTAACTCCTGCCGGAATTGCTGTAGAGTACGCGCTGAAAATGCGGGAGTTCCCTCAAGAGTCGCTGTTGCTCAGTTTGTTGGAACGGGGACTGTTGACCGAGCAAATTATGGCAGATTTAGGGCGGGAAGTTGCTAAGTTTCACAGCACCGCAATTAGTAATAGCTACATTCGCACCTTTGGCGAAGTCAGTCAGATTCGCAAAGCAATAGATAACAATTACCTGACTTCGCAAAAGTATATCGGCGGGCCGCAGACTCAGACACAATATCAGGAAACTAAAGATTATACTGATGCGTTTTTTGCGGAAAATCAAGAGTTATTCGATCGGCGGATTGCCCAAAATAAAATTCGCGAGTGCCACGGAGATTTGCACTTACGGAATATTGCATTGTGGCAGAATAAAATATTGCTGTTCGACTGCATTGAATTTAACGAGCCTTTTCGCTTTGTGGATGTCATGTACGATGTGGCTTTTACCGTAATGGATTTGGAATCGCGCGGACACAGAGACTTAGGCAATGTTTTTCTGAATACTTATATCGAACAAACAGGCGATTGGGAAGGACTGCAAGTGCTGCCGCTGTATTTGAGCCGTCAAGCTTATGTGAGAGCAAAAGTAACTTCGTTAATGTTGGACGATGCCTCGGTTCCAAATTCCCAAAAAGCAGAGATTTCACAGACTGCTGCTCATTACTATAAACTGGCTTGGCAGTACACAAAAACGCGCCGGGGAAAGTTAACTTTGATGTCTGGTTTGTCGGGTTCTGGCAAGAGTACAGCAGCTCGATATTTGGCTCGCCGCACTGGGGCAATTCACATTCGATCCGATGCTGTTCGCAAACATTTAGGCTCAATTCCTTTAAATGAACGCGGCGGGCAAGATTTGTACTCGGATGAAATGACGGCGCAGACTTATGGTAGATTGTTAGAGTTGGGGATAATTCTGGCTGACCGAGGTTGGGATGTGATTTTAGATGCTAAGTTCGATCGCCAAAACTTGAGAAGCAATGCCATTATTCAGGCTAAATCCCGCGGCTTGCCCCTGCAAATCATTTACTGCACGGCGCCAATTGAAGTATTGCGAGAACGGCTGCAACAACGCCGGGGCGATATTGCAGACGCGACAGCAGAACTGCTGGACTCGCAGCAAGCAGCTTTTGAACCTTTTACAGAAAAAGAGCAAATTTTTGCAAACACTGTAGATACCGCCCAAGAGTTACAGGTACAATTAAACTTGATTTGCGGGGAATAGTTGCAAGGTCGATCGCCCTGACAAATTTGATTGTCTGCTAATATTGTCCCTATCTTTCTGTATTATTACAAACAAAACTTGCAGCTCATGGCAAAATTTAACGGAGACTCCAAGGGGTTTAGCCCCGCGCTGATTTGGTTTGTGTTATTTACCGTTGGGTTTCGCTTAGTAGGATGTTCGCTGCCCGTGAGTATCGGGCTTGGTGTCCTCGGCGGTGTCGCAGCAGGTTTAATTGTCGCTTGGTGGCACAACGAACTACTGCTCAACCCGAATACACGTTCCAAGGATAAAACCTCGGATGCTATCCTCAATAAAGAAGTAGTCCAAACGGATGGGCATAAATATAGAAAAACCTCCAGGCGTGAAGCTACTTCACTGTTTGACTGGCTGTCGAACTCTGAGGACCGCCGCTAGCTTTAGTCCTTAGTCCTTAGTTAACAGTTAACAGTCACTAATGCCCAATTCCCAATTGAATGTTTGTATTTTTGTCGAAACTGCTGCCGCTGTTTATTTATCCTTTGGGGTTGAGTTGCCTGTTATTGATGGCGGCGTTAATCACACTTTGGAAGCGTCCCAAATGGGCGGCGCTGCCCATTGCTGCTGGTCTAATTATTTTACTGCTCGCAAGTAGCGGTTGGGTTTCAAAATCCTTAGTTCGATCGCTCGAATGGCAAAACTTGCCCACCGCCGAACTCCCCCAAGCTGAAGCGATTATCGTCTTGGGCGGCGGTGTCAAAGCAGCGTTACCGCCCCGAAGTTGGGTAGAATTGGGGGAAGCGGGCGATCGAATAATCTACGGTTCCCGGCTGTACCGGCAAGGCAAAGCACCCGTGTTAATTCTCAGCGGCGGTAGAGTAGATTGGAAAGGCGGCGGGCCTCCAGAATCGGCAGATATGGCAGAAATTGCCCAAACAATCGGCGTACCGGCATCAGCAATCCTGCAAGATCCCGATTCGCACAACACCCATCAAAATGCGGTTAACACGCGCCAAATTTTAGATGCTAAAGGCATAAAAGGGTCGGTTTTGCTAGTAACATCGGCGATGCACATGACTCGATCGCTCTTAATTTTCCAGCGTCAGGGAATCAAAGCAATTGCCGCACCCACAGACTTTCAGATAACGCAACAAGATATTGCAGCATCCCAAAACAATTGGCAAACTGTCGCCTTGGATTTATTGCCGGATACCTATCACTTGCACCAGTCAACTAAAGCTTTGAAAGAATACATCGGCTTAATCGTGTATCGCCTGCGCGGATGGCTGTAATTGTTAATTGTTATTTGTTATTTGTTACTGCTGACTGCTGCCCCCTGACAACTGTGTTACCTTAAAGTAATCACAGCCAAGATTTGCCACCGTCCCCCCCAAACAATCATGCTGCCCCACGAGTTGCAAAACATTGTCCCAGAACCGACTCCCGCGGCCGAAGTTTTTCAGAGACACCAAATTGTCCGCGAGTTTTACGAAGAAATTAAGTACCGTCAAGAACTAGAACTTCATTGCCAGTGGTATTACGCTACAGCCAAGCAGCACCAGCACCAATTGCAGAAAATGCAGGGGGATTTGAATATTTTTAGTTGGTTCTGCCGCCGGCGGCAAAAAAATTAAGAATTAAACAAATTGCGAATATTAAGTTAAGCTTAATTCAAAAAACAGCATACCAAGAACCCCGACTTCTTAAAGAAGTCGGGGATAAAACAGCTAAGCTTCCGCAGAGATCAATTCAACCTCATCCTCTTTAAAATGAGCTTTAAATTTTTTGTCAAACTGAACTAAAACAGGCCAATTGGCACTGACAGGTCTGCCGTGCCATTCGTGAACGATCGCCACGACTTCTCCTTCCATACCCTTAATATCAAATGGTTCACTGCGATGATCCGGGTGGTGGTAGACAACAACAGAGTTTTTTATGCAAACGCGATCGCCAACTTTCATAGACTTAAATTTAGTGTTCTCACTTCAAAACTTTACAAAGCGCGCAAGTGCAGAACACCTGTACGCTTTGGGGACAGTCTTTTTATCTTCCCACATAAGTAGAACGAAAACTCAAACAAAATTGGCGGTTGTCTGTCGGGGATCGGATCGGGATTTAAACCCCGATCGGGCGGCTGCTCAAACGCAGGACTTGATTTTCTATCTTGCACCAATGTCAATTAGCGGGATTTTCGATCGGGGAGGGCGGGTTTACTTAACCTGTCTGCAAGCTTTAAGGTGTCGGGCGAACCCTTCGGCTACGCGAGCGGGCATCGCCCGCCCCTACAGCTAACCCTCGAATGGTGCAGCATTTCAGATTTAATCGACAAGCGATCGGCTTAACTGATTCAACCAACACTCAACATCAACGGCGAGAGTTTGACCCAACTCCAGCAACTGCCGGATCGAAGGCAACTCCCAGCCGCCGTCTGAACGGGCGATATCCAAAGCAACAAGAACCCCTGCACTTTCCGCCGTCGAAGCAGCTCGCCGCTGCAGCCAGCCCAAACACAGAGGCACAATTTGACTGTACAGAGAATCGAAATACAGTTCCTGCGATCGATCCAAACACAAACCCAGATTCAGCCGATCGCCCACAGCAATCAAGCGCTCGATCGTGCGGATCTCAGCTTCCAACATCAGGGGCGAGCGCTCGTCCACGCCCGATCCTGCTTGCAGCAGCGCATCAAGCGAGCGCCAAACCATCTTTTCCAAAATTTGCTTGACTTCGGGAACCTTCAACCGACAGCGGAGATGGCCGCTTTCAGTGGCGATCGCCTCAATTTCCGCCAGCAGCGATTCCGCGTCCCCAGTTTCCAGTTCCAAAGCCTTCGCCGCCGTCAAACAGCGGTGTCCCAAAGCCACCTCAGCAGCCACCTGCAACTCTACCGGCACCGGCAAATCGTCGCGGTGGAAAGCCATCATCACCCCGTAATTTTCCCGGTAAACCTGAGTGTAAAGCTGATCCAACCGAGTCAAATTTTCCTGACTCAGCAACTGCACGATCCGGTGCCGTTCCTCAGCGAACAAATCCCGCAAGCTAAACGACTGATCCCCAAACAGCCGCACCATTTCCAGAATCGCGTGGGCCGCCGAAGCTTCTTGCAGAACTCCAAACAGCCGCTCTTTGAGCATAGTGTAAGACCGGCGGCTGCCAAAAGGCTGAATGCAGCAGTGGAAGTCCCAGCCGCCGAGGTGGAATGCAGCAAACACAAACACCTCTGTTTCCCGCGTTATTTCCGAGGTTAACTGCAATTGACCCACAGCCAGAGTCATCGAGCCCATGCGCTGAATTTGGAAATCTTGCTGCTGGGCCTGATAGCAGTAAACCCGCTGTTCGCGGGGATATTTGCCAAACAGAGAACTAATGGCGTAGTGGGCGGCCACTTGTCTGAGACTGATTTGGGCCGTGGTGACCAATTGGCGGTAAACTTGCGCCCCTGTTTTGAAGCAGTCAACGTTGCTGGGCGCTTGGTCTAGCCGATCGACAAACTCCTTTTCTAGCTGTACGCCGGTCACTTCCCCCGCCAGTTCCAGCGCCCGGGCCGCGTAGCGCAAAATTTGCACGCCTTCGGGGCGAGAGATTTCTTCAAAAAACCAGCCGCAGCTAGTGAACATTAACAAAGCGTGGCGCTGCATTTCCAGCAGCCGCAGGGCATCCACCTGTTCGGCCGCGTCGAGGGGGCGAATTTGATGGCCAGAGAGGAAACTGTCAACATTCGCAGCCGATCGGTCCCGCATCACATCAATATATTCATCTCTCGCTTTCCAGGGATCGCGCAGCAGTTGGCGTCCCGCTTCCTCGTAAATCGGAATCAGCCGATCGCGCAGCCAATTCAGAGTATCCCGCAGAGGACGGCGCCATTTTTGGTGCCACCCGCCGCCGCCACCGCAGCCGCAGTCATCTTGCCAGCGATCGACCCCGTGAGAGCAACTCCAAGCCGTCACCGGTTTGAGTTCCACTTCCCAAGCGCTGGGATTTTGACTTAAATAATGAGCGTAATTCGTCACCGTCCACCCGCGCCGGGGAAACTCTTCTGTAAAAGCGTAGGCGAGGCATTTTTCCGTACTGTTTTTGTGGTGGCCGAAAGTTTCGCCGTCCGTCGCCACGGAGATTAATTGAGCCGGTCGGTGGTCTCCCCGCACTGCTTGGCCCAAGCGCCCCGCCAAGTGGTGGCTGCTGCTGAGAACGTCGTTGAAGCCCATATCCCGCGAGATCGGGCCGTCGTAGAAAAAGATATCGATGTAGGGAGTGTTGGAAGTTGCCGCTTCGGAATGGTGGGGCTGTTTGCGGCTGAGGTTGTGACTGCTGAGCGGCGAAAGTTGGTGGGAAACCGCCAACCGCATTTCCGGTTTCAAATAGCAGCGGTACGGGCGAGTCGGATCGATTTGGCCGCCGCCGACTTCCTGCCATTCGGAATTTTCTGCTGCTTCTGTTTCTTGGTTTTGCCCGATTAGCGGGCGGCAGCGTTCGGCTTGGGAGGGGGCTAGGACAATGAAGCGGATGCCCTCAGCCACCAAAACTTCGAGGGTGGCGTAGTCTACGGCGGTTTCGGCGAGCCACATTCCTTCGGGATCGCGATCGAACCGCGAGCGGAAATCTGCGATCCCCCAGCGAATTTGGGTGTGTTTGTCTCGCTCGTTAGCCAGCGGCATGATGATGTGATTGTAGACTTGGGCGATCGCGTTGCCGTGCCCGTTCAGGCGCTGACAGCTTTTGCGATCGGCCTCCAGAATCCGGTGGTAGACTTCCGAGTCGTAGCGTTCCAGCCAGCTCATCAGAGTCGGGCCGATGTTGAAACTGAGATATTCGTAGTTGTTGACGATCCCCGTGACTTCACCGCGGTCGTTGAGTATGCGCGCAAAGGCGTTCGGGCGGTAGCATTCGCTGTCGATGCGTTCGTTCCAGTCGTGGAAGGGATGGGCGCTACCTTGGCGCTCGATCGCATCTAGGTAAGGGTTTTCGCGCGGGGGCTGGTAAAAGTGACCGTGAACCGTCACGCACACTCCCGTTGCTGTCGCTGCAATGTTTTGGATTGGAGCCGTTGCGGTGGGCGAAGATAAAGGCAGCGAAGTGGATTTAGTTGTAGAAATCGAAACCATGCGATCGCATCCTCAAGTAGTTAAAGACAGTAAAATCAGCCTAATTAGTTAGTGAAACCTTACGCAGCAGGCGTTTGGGCTAGGCATCTGTCGGTGCTAAAATTTTGCAGACAATTTTTGATACATTTGTAGTATTGCGAGCAAAGCATTCACTCCAAGATGCCGATCGTCGATCCCTGGGTTTTTCGGTCAATGCTTTGCTGTTGAAAGAGTTAAAAATCGTAGCTTTTGCTGCTTTTTGGCACCTTCAACTCATTTCTGGTGAGTGCTTGCAGGGCTGCTCGTCGATAGTTAGATTTACATTGCTGGATCGTAAAGTATAAACACTTAAATTGCAACTTTTCGCCGGAAAATTTTAATCATTGGTCGAGAGATTTTGACGGCCCTCAGTTGAAGCGCGTTTCAGCCGATGTATTTCCTCAGCAGCAGTTGAGCGCGTTCATCTTCGCGCTGTCTCAAAAGTTTATTTTGCAAGAGCGGCGCGCCGATTGGGAACCGATCGATTTTCCCAACTCAAAGACATCTCCCATAATTGTCGCTTCATATCGGTTGCGGGTGCATCGTAATTATCATAGTGCGAGCGTCTCGCTCGCGATTGGTTCGCGAGCG
>JAUBOG010000212.1:0-10585 GCA_036700105.1 Microcoleus occultus BM001215583 | reverse complement strand
TCGTGTCCTTCGCGTCTTCGCGGTTCAATAATTCCATATTCTTCCAGTGGGACAGAAGTAACTCCTGACTTTCATCTCCGATAAAAATTGGTACAACTAAATTAGCCCTTACCTGCAAACTAACCAAAAAATCTCGGTGGATGTCGCTCAAACTGGCAGTATCAATATCTGCTATCGCTTGAATTTTCCCAGCGCGGTACAGGGATACATAACTTTCCCCAAAGGATTTTTCTTCAAGTTTCCTGCCCAGCAGTGGCATCCAATCAGCTCCTACAGATTCCACAACAACCATCCCTTGTTTGTCGGAATCAAAACGATAAATTACCGTGCGGTCATTTGCCAGCAACTGCCGCACTTCTTGTACAGCAGTGCTCAAAGTTTGAGTGAGGTTGAGAGACTGCCGGACTCGCTGGGCGATCGCCGAAACCAGCCGTTCCCGTTCTGCTTGTTCCCGCAGCATTCTCTCAGCTTGCTTGCGTTCGGTGACATCGCGAATTACCGCAGCAAAACACAGCGGTTCGCTGCTTTGAGGGTGCTTCACCAGAAAAGCATTCATCACAACATCAATCGGTTTTCCGCTGCGCAAGTGCTGCATTTGACCTTCTCCTTGCCACTGGCCCTGACCGATAATTTTTGGCAAAATATCTTGACTGAATTTCTGTTTAAAAGTTTGACCGATATAATCCCATATCTCCGTATTGAGCACTTGTGAAATATTCTCTAAACCCACCAGTTTTCGTCCGGCTTCGTTGACAAACAGCGTTTGACCTTCTAGAGTAGCCATACCGATAAAATCGCTGCTGTTTTCAATCAGCGATACAAATTTTTGCCGTTCTTCTTCTCCTTTTTTGCGTTCGGTAATGTCGCGCTTGACGCAGACGTGACAAATTACATCACCGCTATTGTTAATCACAGAGTATGCCGCCACGTCGATCGCCAGCGTGCGACCTTTTTTAGTACAGTTAGTAATTTCGCCCCGAAAAGTTCCTGTTTTCGCTAAACTTTTGGCAATTGCCGAAAAGCGCTCCCCCGCGACCAGCGGCGGCGCTTCTGCTTCTAATTCCGCATCTGTGTATTCTAGCAGCGATTGGTGGGCGCGATTTTGTTCGAGGAAAAACCCGTCAGCATCGATAATCACGATCGCATCGTTGGAGTTTAAAAATATTTCTCGGTAAAGTTTGAGTTTTTCTTCACCTCGCTTGCGTTCGGTGATATCCCTTTTAACGCTGACGTAACAAACCACATCTCCGCCATCATTGAGAACCGCAAAAGCCGAAAGCTCCACCTCAACTATTCCCTTTTGCAAAGCCTTAATACAAGTCATTTCGCCTCGGTAACTTCCAGCTTCTGTCAAGCTTTGCAGCACCGACGCAAAGGCCTGTTCTCCCATGTGAGTTGCAGGGGTTTTCCCCCACAATTTCGACGGGCTGTAACCCAGCAAAGCGGTGTGAGCTTGATTTGTTTCTAAGTAATGGCCTTGGGGGTCTAAAATGGCGATCGCATCGTTGGATTTCAAAAATATTTGTTGGTAAAGTTGCAGCTTTAACTCAGCTTGTTTCCGGGCGCTAATATCCGTGAACAAGCCGTAGTAAACTATTTCTCCCGATGCTTGCAATTCCGGTACCGAAGCTCCTTGCACCCATTTGATTTTTCCCGATGGCGCGACAATTCTTCCTTCCCACCGCCAAGGCTGCAAATTTTCAGCAGAAAGCCTCACCGAGTTGAGAAAATCATCTCGATCTTCGGGATGAATCATGTTAACAATTACATTAATATCCTGTTGAGCAGCCTCCGGTTCTATTTCATACAATTCTCGACAGCCCGCGCTCACAAACGAGAAAGCCATCGAGCCGTCAGGATTTAAATCAATTTGATATACCGTACCCGGTACGCTAGCAGTAATTTTTTGCAGTTTGGCTTGGCTTTGATTCCTGGCTTCGTCTGTCCCCTGCAATTGAGCAACTTCGCGAGAAACACCCAAAACCCCAAATATATTGCCCTCCGCATCGCGCAGCGGCAGTTTTTGCGTGTCGAATACGTGCTGTTTTCCGCCTTCAAAGCCGATCGCCCGGTAGGGGTCGCGGACTATCTCCCCGGCGAGCACAGCTCGATCTTCCTCGCGGATACCCTGAATTGAACCGCTGCGATCGCCAAATACGACTGATTCTGAAAAGCCTAATTCAATATCATCTTTGCCGATAATTTCCTCAACATTTTTCCCCAAATATTCAGCAAAATTTTGATTTACCAAAATGTATTTAAAATTTCGATCTTTCGCAAAAACTCTGTCCGGCGAATCGTCAATTAAAGCCCGCAACAATAGTTCTTGACTCGACCCAGCGAGCGCCAAATTATTTCGATCTTTTCCCTTGACATCTGCCGTCTTAGCTGCTAGAGTAAGTAACGAATTTGCACAGAGGCCAGCGGCAGTGTGGAGCAAGCAAAGGTGTTCAAAATTAAAAGCAGTTGCCTGCTCTGCACCGATTAAAAATATTCCCAACAATTCTTCACTTTCATCCGAGTTAGCCGGTGCCATCAATAGCGATTTAAACTGAGCAATTGGTGGCGAAGCGATGCTGTGCGCCCAATCCCGATTTCCCGATCGCCATTCAACCTCAGCCGATTGCAAGTGCCCTTCAATTTCGGCTCTGGCGCGAGCAGTTAAAGGCTGTGAGTGTTGCAGGTAGATGCGATCGTCCGGTAGCGTCAAAAGTGCGGCGGCCGAATTTGGAATCAGGCGATCGAAGCATTCGAGACAAGCAGACCAAATTGCATCAGCGCGATCGGCGAGCTGTACTTTTGCAGTAAGTTCGTTGAGAACTTGCAGTTCCAAGGTACGCTGGCGGACTTTTGCCTTGAGGCTGGCGGCTAGGATTTGCATAGTGCTCACCACACTGGTTTCCTTATATTATAATTATTGACTTTTAAACTTTTTTAAACAATCATTTTAAAACACATCCGGCGAAAAGACAACTTTTCTAGATATATATTACCTTGAACGCTAAAAAACAGGGGGCGATCGGGAGCAAAGAGACACTGCTCGATGCCGCGCTCTCGCTCCCGCTGCCACACTCAACCTCACACCCAAAGATGGATGCCGCCTCCAGACTTCCGCAGTCAAACTCAAAAAAAAATTAGACCAAAGTTTAAACCCTCAAATTCATCTGTAGAGTCGATCGATGGACGGTGAAACTACCCCATTAAAATCACGTTATCGATCACATGGATAACGCCGTTATCAGCTTCTATATCCGCAGCGACAACTGTAGCATTTTTCACCTCAAAACCGTCAGAGCAATCAATTTTAATCGGCGAACCTTCAAGGGAAGTAACAAAACCGAATTTTGCCAAATCAGCCTTCATAAACTTGCCGGAGACGACGTGAAACATCAAAATCCTGGTCAATTGGGGAACATTCTGCACTAGGGTTGTGATGGTTCCCGGCGGCAATTTGGCAAAGGCATCGTCATTGGGTGCAAAAACGGTGAAAGGGCCCGGACTTTTGAGCGCGTCTACCAAATTAGCCACTTGCACGGCTGTTACCAGGGTTTGAAACGAACCCGCACCTACGGCAATATCAACAATATCAGGCATTGTGTTTTACCTCATCTGGGAAAAAACTTCTATTAAGTATCGTAAACTGATGCGGGCAACAATACCTACTTTGTTTGTTGAAAAATTGGTAATTCGTTTGCAACATCGGACTGAAGTTCTCATGTTTTGAGGAGGAATTCAGTCCGATGCTGCAAACCCGATCGCACTTATTTTACCAGATATAATATTACTAACTGCTTTGCACTTTCCCAGTCCTGCACAGTAAGCTGTACAGCTGATCGAGTGAATATCAAATGAGTGCGGTTTGACTGCCGATCGCCCTTTTTGGAGGCAATTGAAGACAAATTGAGTATAAATATCCAGCCTCTAGTCAAGCGATAGGTCGATCGCCCCTACCATCCAAGCAGGTTCAAAACGGCTCTAAATCTCAGTTTGTGGCGATCTGGGTGCAAACATAATCGGTTAACATACAGTACCCTGATTTGCCAAGATTGCCGATCGGACTCAGCTTGAGTTATGACTGATGCAAAGTCGCGTCAGTCACAAGGAGAACCCGTGAAATATTTTTCAGTAATCATGTATTTGCTGCGGGAACGGCAACAATTTCTAGAAGAAATTCGCGAAGGTGTCAAACTCAAATCTAAAATTTTCGGCTTGCTGATTTCTAGTACCGTATTTTTTGGCATTTACGGAGCGATATTAGGTGCATCTAGTACGTGGATGCAATGTCTGATCTCAGCAATTAAATTGCCAGCACTTTACTTGCTGACGCTGATTATCTGCTTTCCCACACTGTACTTTTTTAATGTAATGTTTGGTTCAAAACGAACTTTTGAGCAGTATTTGACATTGCTGATGACATCAATGGCGATGATTAGCGTTTTGCTGTTTGGATTTGCACCTGTCAGTCTGTTTTTTCTGCTGAGCAGTACCAATTACAGCTTTTTTCTGCTGTTGAATGTTGCTATTATGGCAATCACAGGATTTTTGGGGGTAAGTTTCATTTATCAAGGAATGCACTTTCTGTCCGAACAAGATGCGGAAGGCAAAGAGATCAGGCTAAATATTTTGCGGTTTTGGTTGGGACTTTATGCGTTTGTCGGCAGTCAGTTGGGATGGACGCTGAGACCGTTTTTTGGCGCACCCGGACAAGCTTTTCAACTGTTCCGAAACCGAGAAAGCAATTTTTATATGAGTCTGTGGGATTCAATTAGGTCTATTGGAGGATTTTAATTAATGCCTATTTAAGGAGAATTGAAATAGTGATACAAGCGGATCTGGATGAGTTGAGAATTCCTGAAAAGGAGCTGGAAGATTTGAGCGGAATAGCTTTGAGCGACGGTTTTGCAGCAGATTTTTACCGATCGGCTGCACTCCGAGATAGCAAGAAGCTGTTTTCTTTTTTGTTCCATGAATTGCTGATATTTTGCGTGACATTAGTTATTTCGCTGCCTGTTGCTTTACTCGCCAATCAACATAAAGCTGGTTCGTTTAGCGATGCTGAGATATTTGTCCGAGTTTTGCAAATAACTTTGGGTTTGTCGGCGGCGATTACTGTTGCTTGGAATCTCTATAAATGGGTGAAGGCAAAGCCTCTGGTAACGCTAGCGGGTCTGCTGGATGAAGTTGAGAAGTATCACGAAGTAATTAAGGCTTTAGATATTATCGATCGCCTAACGGCTGCTGGCAACTTACAAGCCAATTTAATTAACCGAGGAGATGCAATTGAAGCATTAAAAATCACTAGAGAAAGTTTAGTCTGTGCTTTGAAAACAGAGAGGATTCTCAGGGAAAATCAGCAATTTATCGGCCGGCGTTACGAGTTGTTTGCTAATATAGAAAGCAATCTGGCTGCTTTGATGGCCCTGGATGTGAGCGATCGGGCGACTGAATACGGGCAGTTGCTAAATGAGGCGCTGGAAATTGGGATGAGCGTGCACAAAGAAGTCAGAAAGCTGCAAAATGAACGTTAGAATTGCGGATTTGTTGTAGTAAGGACTTTAGTCCTTAAAGCTAAGTTTTGAAGTAGTTACGCAAAAAGTGATTTGATGCACTACTGATAGCGGTAAGGTGCGCAATGCGCACCCTACGTCTGACTTTTTAAGGACTAGAGTCTTTACTACAAACTAAATTTTAGAATTGAGATCCAAAAAGTGGTTCTACGCACTACTTATAGCGGTAAGGTGCGCAGTGCGCACCCTACATGAAGGACTAAAGTCTTTACTACTAACCTTTTTTTGCAAAGTTCAAAAGTTAATCCTCAAAAATATCCAACTGTTCTCCCTCAGATTCTTGTTTCCCCTCTTTTTTAACACCTTTTCGCAGCCCGATCGCAATTTTGCTGTGTTTCTCAATCTGCTTCATCACCTGTCTCGCCCTGTCAATCACCGAGGTTGGCAAACCGGCCAATCTCCCCGCTTCAATCCCGTAAGATTTATCAGCACCCCCGGGCTGAACTTGGTGCAAAAATACAATTTGATCCGGCAATTCTTTCACCGTCACTTGATAATTTGCGACATTATCCAAAATAGAAGCCAACTCATTCAACTCGTGATAGTGAGTTGCAAAAATTGTCCGCGCCTGGATCTCATGTGCTAAGTATTCGGCCACAGACCAAGCAATCGAAAGGCCGTCAAAGGTCGCGGTTCCCCTGCCAATTTCATCTAATAAAACTAACGATTTTGGCGTAGCGTGATTCAGAATATTGGCAGTTTCATTCATTTCTACCATAAACGTAGACTGACCGGTTGCTAAATCGTCCACCGCACCGACGCGCGTAAAAATACGATCGCAAATTCCCAAATTAGCAGCCTTCGCCGGCACGAAACTGCCCATCTGCGCCATTAACTGGATTAAACCCACTTGCCGCAAATAACAGCTTTTGCCGCTAGCATTCGGCCCAGTTAAAATAATTAAATCAGGGCGTTTTTGCACTTCTTCCCGGCCCAAAAAAGCCGAATTAGGAACGAAAAAACCCGGCGGTAAAGACTTTTCTACTACCGGATGACACCCGTCGATAATTTTAATTTCGCGGCTTTCAACCATCTTCGGGCGACAGTAATTCTGATAAACAGCGACTTCCGCCAAACCGCACAAAACATCCGCCGCCGCCACGGCGCGGGAAACGCTGCGAATAACTTCGGCGTGTTCTCCTACTTCGGCGCGCACTTTCGCAAAAATATCGTATTCCAACTGATTTAAATCTTCCCGCGCCGTCAGAATTCGCACTTCTCTTTCTTTTAATTCTTCTGTACTGTAGCGTTCTTCATTTGTGAGAGTTTGCTTGCGCGTGTAGTCGTTGGGTACTTGGTCAACTTTCGATTTTGTAATGCTGATGTAATAGCCAAAAGCTTTATTGTAGCCGACTTTTAGATTAGAAATTCCGGTGCGTTTCCTTTCATTTGCCTCTAAATTTGCAATCCATTCTTGGTCGCCTGATGCAGTTTGGCGCATTTCATCGAGTAGGGAATCAACGCCCGATCGGATCAAGCCTCCTTCTTTTAAATGAATCGGCGGTTCGTCCACTAAATGAGCGTGAATTTTAGCTGCTAATTCTTCGACAATTGACGGTACATTTTGCAGCGCTTTCAAATAGGGCGAGAACCCTTGGGCTGCTACAACAGCTAATTGCGGCAATTTTCCCAAAGAGTCGGCTAAAGCGACCAAATCCCGCGCGCTAGCCGTGCCCGAACCGGCGCGCCCCGTGAGTCTTTCGATGTCGTAAATTTGGCGCAGCAACTGCTGCAAATCTTGGCGCAGGGGGTTATTTTCTACTAATTCTTGAATCGTGTCGTGTCTGGCGCAAATGCCTTTAATGTTGAGCAAAGGTTGCAGCACCCAGCGGCGCAAAGCGCGGCCTCCCATTGCTGTGCTGGTTTTGTCTATAGCCCACAGCAGCGAACCGTGAAAAACCCCGTCTCTCACAGTTTGAGTAATTTCGAGATTGCGGCGGGTTTGGTAGTCGAGAATCAGAAAATCGGTGAGAGTGTAAGTGTGCAATCTTTGCAAAGAAACTGCTTTTTCCTTTTGAGTTTCTTCGAGATATTGCAGCAAACCGCCGGCGGCGCGCACTGCGAGGGAAAGGTGGCCGCATCCCATCCCTTCGAGCGATCGCACTTTGAACTTTTGCAGGATTCTCTGTTTTGCTTCGGACAAAGTAAAGGGAATTTGCGATCGCAAAGAATAGCAAAACGAAGTCGGCAAACAATCTGGTAAATGCTCGGATTTCTCTCCAGGTCTCAACATCGTCACCAAATCCGGCGCATTAGTGGGAACCAGCACTTCCGAAGGCTGCAAGCGCAGCAATTCTAGGGTTAATTGTTCTAAACTGTCGGCTTGGGTAGTGACGAATTCCCCAGTAGAAATATCTGTATAAGCCAATCCCCAATGTTCTCCGGCTATCACAATTGCTGCTAAAAAATTATTTTGACGGGGTTTGAGCATTCCGTCATCCGTCAAAGTTCCGGGAGTCAGAATTCGGGTAATTTCCCGCTTGACTTGACGGCCTTCTCTAGCCGCGATCGACGCATCTTCTACTTGGTCGCAAACTACCACGGCATAGCCTTTTTCTACTAACATTGCAGCGTAGCGATCGAGGGCGTGGTGCGGCACTCCCGTCATCGGCACTCTACCGATTTCTTTGCCGCTTTCTTTGCTAGTACAAACAAGCTCTAATTCCTGAGAAATTGTAACTGCGTCTTGGAAGAAACATTCAAAAAAATCGCCTACTCGAAATAATAAAAGTGCGTGGGGATATTGTTCTTTTACTTCCACATACCGCTGCATCATCGGTGTCAGCTTTGTGAATTCTAGCAGGCGGTGGTCGGCATTGCGGATGTTGGGTTGATTCGGGTCTGTTGGGGTAGATGCAGTGTAAGGCATAAAAAGCGATCGATAAACTTTAATCTTTAACAACTTTACCGCAAGCTCGGCTTTTACGTATAACTAATGATACAATATTTGACGATTAATCCCTCTTAAGTAGGGTGCGTAATTCTCCAGATGCCTGCTCAGTTATGTAGGGTGCGGGACTTTCAAGAAAATGCTGGCGGAGTTTTGAGAGATAGAAAAGTCACGCACCTTTAGTTGTTTCGGGTGCGCTGCTCTCAAGATGCGGGCGGGGTGTTGAGCAATGCGAAAGTCACGCGCCCTACTAAGTTGTGTAGTGAGAGAGGAGCCAGTGGCATCTACAAAAACAACCTCAGCCATGTTGCTGTTAGCTGTTAACAGAAGAAAGCGAAATTTCCTGCAATTTAGTCGGGATAAGCTCTACCTTTTTTGTTGTTGAGAACAGCCGAAAGATAGATTTATAAATTATACCTCAGATAGAGAGAGATAATTTTTTATATGCTTACAATTAAAAATATCCAAGCAAGTCATGAATCGGCAGAGTAAATTTAAGATTTAGAATCAAAAATCTGCTAGTAGTTAACTAGAGGAAAAAAATAATGAAAGCTCTTTGCTGGCACGGAGCAAATGATGTGCGAGTTGATAATGTACCAGACCCAACAATTATCAATCAGCGCGATGCAATAGTTAAAATCACGTCTACAGCAATCTGCGGCTCAGATTTGCACCTCTACGACGGCTTCATCCCGACAATGCAATCGGGCGACATCATGGGTCACGAATTCATGGGGGAAGTAGTCGAACTCGGCAGCGAAGTCAAGAACTTAAAAAAGGGCGATCGCGTCGTCATTCCCTTTACTATTTCTTGCGGCAGTTGCTTCTTTTGCAACCGCGATTTGTGGTCGCTGTGCGACAACTCCAACCCCAATGCTGGGCTGGCTGAAAAAATGTTCGGCCACTCGCCGGCAGGATTGTTTGGCTACTCGCATTTAACGGGCGGCTATGCAGGCGGACAAGCAGAATACGCCCGCGTTCCGTTTGCAGATGTCGGGCCTTTAAAAATTCCCGACGGACTTTCTGACGAACAAGTATTGTTCCTCACCGATATCTTTCCCACCGGTTACATGGCTGCGGAAAACTGCGACATTAAGCCGGGGGATACAGTAGCCGTTTGGGGATGCGGGCCTGTCGGACAATTTGCGATCAGAAGCGCGTTTATGTTGGGAGCCGATCGGGTAATTGCGATCGACAGAGTGTCCGAACGCCTGCAAATGGCCGCCGCCGCTAAAGCCGAAATCATCAACTACGAAGAAATGGACGCCGGGGAAGCCGTCACCGAAATGACTGGCGGACGCGGGCCCGACTCCTGCATCGACGCTGTGGGGATGGAAGCTCACGGTACCGGTCTCGACGCTTTGTACGACAAAGCCAAGCAAGCTGTGCGCTTGGAGAGCGATCGGCCTACAGCGCTGCGACAAGCGATCGTAGCCTGTCGCAAAGGCGGCACAGTGTCAATTCCCGGCGTTTACGGCGGCTTTGTTGACAAAGTGCCTTTAGGTGCAGCGTTCAACAAAGGCTTGACCATGAAAATGGGACAGACGCACGTTCACCGCTATTTGCGCCCTTTGCTCGATCGCGTTCAAAAAGGCGAAATTGACCCCAGCTTCGTAATTACGCACCGCATGAACTTGTCAGAAGCGCCGCACGCCTACGAGATTTTCAAACACAAAAAAGACAACTGCATCAAAGTTGTCCTCAAACCCTAACTCGCATTCAATTGATAAGGAAAAGCTATGCTGTTACAAGAAAAAGAATCCGGCGACTTGATCGAAATCCTCGATGTAGATGCTTTAATCAGCCCTGCCAAAAATGAAGTGCCGGGAAAAAATCAAGCTGGTCAAGAAGAACAAGAAACAGCAACTTTTGACAAAAGTAAATTAGTGTTTCCTTCCGGTGAAGTTCTGCCGCGCTGCTGGACTGAGGAAAACTATCAAACTAGCTGATTCAAGGCATTCTCCCTAGGGCGTGTTTTCTTGCCTCTTCTGTAGGGAAAGGCCCGAGCGTAGCGCCACCCAACAAATCTACGAAAAATGTTGGGCGGAGTGAAACGGAGGGTTCGTTCCGGTTCCTGAGCGAAGCGGCGCCGAGCCCTTCGACTTCGCTCAGGAACCGCGTAGTCGAA
>JAUBOG010000211.1:0-10598 GCA_036700105.1 Microcoleus occultus BM001215583 | reverse complement strand
TCTAAATGGTCAACTTTCCACTTGATATATCTGCAAAAGTGAGATGCACCCAATGGATAGCGAAGACCAAAAAAACCTGGGAATTGCAATTGGTACAGGAACAGTCGCCGCTACTGCAACTACTTTAGCGGCTTGGACTGCTGCGACTGCTTTGGAAGTAGCCGGTACATTATCTGGTGCTGCTGCTATTACTGCCACTATTTCGGCTCTTGGGGGACTCGGCTTAATCACGGGCGGTACTGCAGCTGTTGCAGGGGGTACAGCAATTGTGATTTTGTCATTTCTCAAATCTAGAAAGACTCGCGATTCATCGGATCTGCACCTGTTAGAAACTCGAACCTACACCTATACTGAAGATATAATTCCCGGTTATTGGGGAGAATTTATTCAACAGAATATAACTCCCAAAAATGGCGGCATTGAAGAGGGATTTTCTGCTCCTAATATTCCATTAGATAAACTATCGAAATCGCTATCTTCATGGCTGTCTCTTGACTATGAAGAAAAAGTAATCGCTTTGATAGACTACAGTGTTTTTAAGGATGCAAAAGAGGGGGTTGTATTTACAAACGAAAAAATGGCTTGGAAAATATTTCTTTCAGAAGCTGATTCAATTAAGTATGAAAATTTAGCAAAATTTGTCAATAAGGAAAGCAAATTAACTTCACTGCTATCAGACGCGAAGCAGAAACAGGAGTTGTCTAAGTTGAAAAAGGTAGTAGATATTTTGTCTGACGAGAAATACTCTACCAATTTATCTAAGTTGCAAGAGTTAGTAACTATTGTGGGGAGTGACAAAAACTTATCGGATCTGGTTTTTAATGAGAAGTATAAAAACAAGTTGCCAAAATTAAAAAATGCAGTAGCTATTTTATCAGACGATAAGTACAGTCAGAACTTGTCTAAGTTGAAAGATGTTGTAGATGTCTTATCTAATGAACCTGATTTAGTAAAATTTTTCTCGTCGCAATTAGTGTCACAGCTATCTGACAAGAACTATACCAAGGACTTGTCTAGGTTAAAAGAGGTAGTAGATAGGTTTCAAGACGAATCTGACAAGGACAATTTCACTAAATTGCTTCGACAAATTGGTCAAAAATATAGCACAGTTTAGGCAGCAACTTTTGCCCGCGATTCTGGCTATGAGGAAGGCGGAAGGCGATCGCCCACTATTGACTGCTAAAATTAAGGGCGATCGCTTGTGATGATTGTGTTAAAATATGGTTCAAGTCCCCCACAATTCTGGCTTATTTGAAAACAGTCATTAAAACATCATATAACCATCATGCAAACCAAAACGATCGCAATTCGCGTTAATGCTGAAGTTGCCAGGATCTTTGAGGCTGCTTCTGAAGAACAGCGCCGTAAATTGGAGGCATTACTTAGCCTGAAACTTAGTGATGCAACTCGACGCAAAAGACCCCTAGAAGAAGTAATGAGTGAGATTAGTCGGAATGCTCAAGCGCGAGGATTGACCCCAGAAATTTTGGATTCAATTCTTTTTGATGAGTAAGATGCGCTACGTTTTTGATACAAATGCAATCATCAGTGCGATTCTGTTTGACAACAGTAAACCCGATCGCGCCCTTCGATATGCTTTAGCAAATACCTATCCCCTATGAGTGAAACCCTCTACATTGAAACCAGCATCTTGGGCTACCTAACAGCTCGCTCGACCAAAAACCTCATCCTGGCTGCCAATATCGAGGTAACAAAAGATTGGTGGGAGTATCGCCGCAGTGCTTTCACAATGTACATCTCACAGGCTGTCCTAAACGAGGTAGCACAAGGAGACACAGAAATTGCGGTTCAACGTATGGAACTGCTTCGCGGTGTTCCATTGCTAGAATTAAATCAAGCTGTCCGAGACTTAGCCTCGCAGTTTCTTACACGCAGCAATCTTCCCCCTAAAGCACATATCGATGCAATTCACATTGCAGCAGCGACCGTTCACGGCTTGGATTACCTGTTAACCTGGAACTGTAAGCATATCGCAAACGCTCAAATCCAGGGAAAACTTGCAGAAATCAGTTTTGATTGCGGATACGAGTTGCCGATTCTTTGTACGCCTTATGAACTACTAGGAAATTAATTTATGTTGCAAGATGAAATCGTAGAAGAAATTCACAAAATTCGTGAAGAGTATGCGAAGTCTTTCAATTATGACTTGGACGCAATATTTGCAGACTTGCAGAACAAACAAGCTGAAAGCGGCAGAGAAGTTGTGAAATTGTCGCCAAAGCGCGTCCTCACAGGGCGTTGGAGCGGACGGGGCAAAAATATTCTGTGAAAAAACTAAAGCTCCTTTCCGTTGTTGCGGGAAAAGAGCTTTAATTTATTATTAACCTGGCACCGAGCTATTTTACCGGGCAGTGACCCGCCGAGTATCTTCGCCATAGCAACGTTTAACAACCGAGTTCGGGATGGATCGGAGTGGTTCCATTACATCATAAGCACCAGGAAAGCTTTGAAAACTTTAAATCCTGTGTCTGCGTTAAACTTGATGCGCTGCATCTCTTTCGCTCGACATTTATTACATTACCAAACTCCCCTAAGTTTGTCAACCCCTTTTTTGAAAGATTTTTTGGCTTGTTGGACGCATGGAGTCTAGAAACTGGGTTTCGACTGTGTTTTGACTGGGTTTCGACTGGGTTTCGACTACGCTCAACCACCGCAGTACCCTGAGCGTAGTCGAAGGGTCGAAGCGCATCAGCCCGATCGCAAATCCAAAAACGCCGCCTCCATACCCTACTCTCTGCGAATCTTCGCATCCTTTTCAAACCACGCCACAACCTGCTTAACAGTTAAATGCTCGATCGCCCTTTCCGCTTCCACAGCAATTTGCCTCAACGGCCGCAAAGACGCAACCACCAAATTCGTAAAAAAGTTTTCAAAACTAGCATCAAGCTCGATCGACCCTTTAATACTCTCATCATTCCTAACCCAATCCATCACCTGCTGATTGCTTACCTCAGCCACCGCCAAACCAGTCTCCCCAGCAATTTGCTTCAAAACCCTCAAAGCATAAATTGCCAACCGCGCCGAAAACTTCTCCTTCGACGACAACAGCGCCATATCAACTTCCGCACACTCTTCCGGCTTTAAAAAATCAGATTCCATAATTATTAGTTACTTGTTATTTGTTATTTGTTATTTGTTATTGGCAATCCGTGACATCCGTGACATCCGTTAAATCCGTTAAATCCGTTGCCGAACCGACATCCGTGACATCCGTTAAATCCGCTACAAAATCCGCTGCCGAACCGCCATCCGTGACATCCGTTAAATCCGCTACAAAATCCGCTGCCGAACTTCCTTCTTTGCAATCGAATAACCGCAGCGATGTTCCCCATCAATAATCCAATGAGTCCGCTCCACAATACAATCCGGCAACACAGCCGCAAACATCTCCAGCTCATTACCGCAGACACTCGGAAAAGTTTCAGCCACATTAGAAATAGCACAATTGTGTTCCATGAACACAAATCGATCGCCCGGAGCACTAAAATCAGAATCGCGATCGTCCACAGGATAACACTCAGCCATGTAACCCTCAGCCTTGCGAAGCTCCACCAACTGAGTCACCCGCTCTTGCAGCGAGCCCGCACCCATCAGCCTGCGGTACTCCATCGCCTTGCGCTGCCACTGTTTTCGCAGAATAGAAATCACCTGCTCGCGGCCGACAGTCTCGGCTAAAGTATCCAGAAAAGAGACTGCAAAATCGCCGTAACGATTCGGGAATCGATCGCGCCCCAGACTGGTAAGCTCGTAAATGTGCTGCGGTCGCCCCATCCCAGCCTGAACCGACTGATACTGAATCAGCCCCTCCCCCTCCAAATCCTTCAAATGACGGCGAATCGCCTGGGGGCTGATATCCAAAGACTCCGCCAACTCCAGAGCCGTCGCTTTATCCCCCTTGAGCAAAAACTGCAAGATGTCTTGTTTAGTGGAAGTCTGCTGAGTCTGCATCATCTTCACAAAAAAATTATTAATTTGACTTTGACAAGATCGCTATTGTTAATGTAGCTTAAAATATAGTAAAGCAACAAACCAGTTGTTTAATTCGACCGAGCAGTCCGGCAGAACTCGCTCAAGCCCAGACAGCCATTGCCCGTCTGCCATTTTTGAGAGCATTATCTAGAACACTGAACACGCAAAATCATGAGCTCTACAGTCACAACCCTAGTCAACCAGCCCTACAAATACGGTTTCGTCACCGACATCGAGTCAGACACCATCCCCCGCGGCTTGAGCGAAGATGTAGTGCGACTGATTTCCTCCAAAAAGAACGAACCGGAATTCATGCTGCAATTCCGCCTCAAAGCCTACCGCAAGTGGCTGACAATGACCGAACCGACGTGGCCCCATGTCAACTATCCGGCGATCGACTACCAACAAATTATCTACTATTCCGCGCCAAAACAAAAGCCCAAAAAACTCAACAGTTTAGATGAAGTCGATCCCACACTGCTAGAAACCTTCGAGAAACTAGGTATTCCCCTCTCCGAACAAAAGCGCCTCGGAAACGTCGCCGTAGACGCCGTTTTCGACAGCGTTTCAATTGCCACAACCTTTAGAGAAAAACTAGCCAAAGACGGCGTTATCTTCTGTTCCATTTCAGAAGCAGTCAAAGATTATCCCGAACTAATAGAAAAATATCTCGGCAGCGTCGTACCAGTCGGAGACAACTTTTTCGCAGCCCTCAACTCCGCTGTATTCAGCGACGGTTCCTTCGTTTACATTCCCAAAGGCGTCAAATGCCCGATGGAATTGTCCACCTATTTCCGCATCAACAACGGAGATTCCGGCCAGTTCGAGCGCACCCTAATTGTCGCCGAAGAAAACAGTTCCGTGTCTTACCTCGAAGGCTGCACCGCGCCGATGTTTGACACCAACCAACTGCACGCCGCCGTCGTGGAATTGGTAACAATGGACAATGCCGACATCAAATACTCAACCGTGCAAAACTGGTACGCCGGCGACGCCAACGGCAAAGGCGGAATTTACAACTTCGTGACAAAGCGCGGCTTGTGTCAAGGAGTCAATTCCAAGATTTCTTGGACGCAAGTAGAAACCGGTTCCGCGATTACTTGGAAATATCCCAGTTGCGTGTTAGTCGGTGACAACTCCGTAGGCGAATTCTACTCAGTAGCGCTGACAAATAACAAACAGCAAGCTGACACCGGCACTAAAATGATTCACGTCGGCAAAAACACTCGCAGCACGATTATTTCCAAGGGAATTTCGGCTGGGAACTCTTCTAACAGCTATCGCGGCTTAGTAAAAATGGGACCGAGTTCTCAAGGTTCTCGCAACTATTCCCAGTGCGATTCCATGCTGATTGGAGATAACGCTCAAGCGAATACTTTCCCTTACATTCAAGTGCAGAACAACACTGCTAAAGTGGAACACGAAGCTTCTACTTCCAAGATAGGGGAAGAGCAATTGTTCTTCTTCGCCCAGCGCGGAATTTCCGCAGAAAATGCAATTTCAATGATGATTAGCGGTTTCTGCAAAGATGTTTTCAATCAGTTACCGATGGAATTTGCTGCGGAAGCTGACAAGTTGTTGAGCCTGAAACTCGAAGGAAGTGTCGGATAATTTATACGAGAAACCCTTCCAGGCTCTGCCAATTGATGATAACTTCTGACTAAAACCCATAATAAATGTCGCTTTTAGTCGAGTCTAGATCCCCCTAAATCCCCCTTAAGAAGGGGGACTTTGAGAACACTCTTATCCCCCCCTTCTTAAGGGGGGCTAGGGGGGATCTGAGCTTAATAGTTAAACAGCAGACCGGTCTTAGGTTTGACCTGGTTGTTGACATCAATGGGCTTTGCCTAAGTCCCTACAGCGATCGGGTGTACTTGATAAACATGGAATCTGCTGTAATTCTGCCTTCTAGCTTTTACCTTCGGCATAAGCTTTGATAAAGCGATCGTCGAATAACTTGCTGATATCTGGTTGGGTTTTTGCTAAATTTACATCTACGAGAAATTTGCTCATTTCTGCCGCTGCAAACTGCAACGATGTCATGTCGTTTCCCGGTTGAAAAGCTTTCAAGTTTTCCTCGATCGTAAATATCTTAGTGCCGTTTTCATATTCTTTGTATTCCTCAACGCTGACTCCGGCGCGGTTTGCTAGAATTTCGTAAGATTTCTCTTTATTTGCTTTCATGTATTCCAATGTTGCGAACCATGAATTGACCACGGCTTGCACTCGATCCGGGTGTTCGCCGATAAACTTGCGCGTGAATACCAAATGGTCGGAAATCGCCCCCGGAAAATCTTTTGAACTAAACAGTTCCTTGCTGTTTTGCCGCTTTAATGCCTGCGTGGTAAACGGCGCAAATACTGCCACCGCATCGACTTGTCCTCCGACGAAAGCCGCCGCAGCTTTGCCTGTTTCCAGCGGTACAAATTGAATGTCCCGCACTGATAAACCTGCTTTTCTCAACCCTAACAGCAAGAGAAAGTGATCGACAGTACCCTCCTCGGCTGCCACTTTTTTGCCTTTCAAATCGGCAACAGAATTAATGTTTTCGGCGACAATCACTTTGTCGTTTCCGGTCGAGTTGTCGTTGACTAAAACAATTACTTGGTCGGCACCGCCCGATATGGAGTTTACTGTATCGCCGAGGGTTTGGCTGTTAGCATCTATCTGTCCTGCCGTGAGGGTGCTGATGGATTCTAAATAGCCGTCAAACCATTTTAAGTCTACAGCAACATTGTTGGCTTCAAATATCTTTTGTTCTTTGGCAATTTGCCAAGGAAACCAGCCGGGCCAGGCGCTGAATCCGAGGCGAACTGCGTCAGCACTTGCTGAAGAAGCTGCTTCGCTTTCTGTCGTGGTTTTGATATAAATTGCCGGGTTGACGCAGCCGATCGCCAAAAACAACGCGATCGAAAATACGGTACTGTAGAATAAGAGCGATCGCCTGATTTTTGGGGAGCAATATCGGATATTCATAGCAGATTCTGGTTGCTGGTTAGAGGTGAATATGTCGATCGGGCTTTTGCACCTTTCTTGGCTTTGTTCGCTCCCGCAAACCCTTGATATACAAGGATAAAGCCCGAGAGTTAACGAACCGAGTCTTGCTTGACCGATCGCGTTTCTCCCGGGCTTTTATCCCGCCGTGTAACTGGCTAGTGTTCCCCTAATATTAAAATATTGGGACAACCAGTCTGCTTCTCTCGGACCAGCACTTGAACTTTCTAAGCTGAGTTAGAAACTGATTCAAATCGGAACCCTAGAAGCGGTTAAATTTTTGCGGTTTCTGTCTCTGTAAGTCCTGTTTGCAAATCAGGGAGTTATTCGAGACTGTTGATTGCTGCAATGCACTTAGCTTTTTGAAAGGTAAGCATACTGTAGCGTGCGATTCTACTAGGTTGCTACGTTTCAAACGGTAACAGCAAGCTTGATGAGAAAATGTGTAGAATGTTACAAAAAACTGTTTTTATTGGATTTGTAAAATTAAAGTTTTTGGAGGATAAAACCGAGCGATTGCCGAGCGCGAAGTTTAAACACACAAAGACGAAACCCGCAAGGCAACAATTGAATATGTCTTAAGAAATAGTTCGATCGCCCCAAACTAGATGCAGAGACGATCGACAATGCGGTAAACTAATTTTCTATTTGTAATAACTGAGATGTTCCACCATTCTCAATAAGCCTTTTATGGGCGGGCAGGATGCCCACCCCACAAGAAGAAAGAAATACACTCTTTGTGAAACAGGCCGGAAAGCCTGTTAAGCGAGAATGGTACTCTTCGGTGAGTAATAACGCTCGCCAAGCACAGCCTTTGAAGTCAAATCTTCAATCTAAAATCTAAAATCTAAAATCTAAAATCGACTGACGGTGCATTATGGAAAAACTTAACGACAGTCACAGTCTAGACATTCATTCGCTGCTCGATCGCTACCGCACAGGCTCGATCGCGCCAGCAGATGCGATCGCGATCGTGTACGATCGGATCGAACGCTATGCAGATCCGGCAGTGTGGATTTATTTAGCACCGATCGCCGAAACCCTCGAACGCGCCAAAGCCTTGCAAAACCTCGACCCGCAACAATTACCGCTCTACGGAATACCTTTTGCGATCAAAGATAACCTCGATTGGGCGGGCGTTCCGACTACAGCGGGATGCCCGCAGTTTGCTAGCACTCGGGCGCGATCGTCCGCAGCCGTAGAGCGTTTGTGCGCGGCAGGTGCGATCGCGATCGGCAAAACAAACATGGATCAATTTGCGACGGGATTAGTGGGAACCCGCACGCCCTATGGAGTTTGCCGCAATCCGTTCGATCGGCGCTACATTCCCGGCGGATCGAGTTCCGGTTCCGCCGCAGCAGTCTCCGCCGGATTGGTGAGTTTTGCGCTGGGTAGCGATACCGCAGGCTCGGGGCGGGTTCCCGCTGCTTTTACCAACATTGTCGGGCTGAAGCCAACTTGCGGGCTGGTAAGCACTCGCGGGCTGCTACCGGCGGTGCGATCGCTCGATTGCGTTTCCGTGTTCGCTCTCACCTGCGCGGATGCGGCCTCCGTGCTGCAAGCAGCCAGCGGTTTTGACGCAGAGGATGCGTTTTCTCGCCGCCCTGAAACGAAAGTTTTGCCGGATTTATCCCGCTTGCGGGTGGGAATTCCCGCAGAGGGGGAACTGGAATTTTTCGGGAATGCAGAAGCAGAACAGCGCTACCGAGAGGCGATCGCGCGCTTGCAATCCTTGGGCTGCACGATCGCACCTATTGACTTCAAACCGTTTGCGGATGCTGCCGAACTGCTCTACGGCGGGCCTTGGGTGGCCCAAAGGCTGGCGGCGATCGGCGATTTTTTGGACGCGCACCCAGATGCGATCGATCCGATCGTCTGCGAGATTATCAGCGGCGGCAAACGCTACGATGCCGTCTCTGCTTACCGCGCGTCGTACCGGTTGGCGGAACTCCGCCAGAAGGCAGAAATTCAGTGGCAGTCAATGGATGTTTTGGCTGTTCCCACAACTGGTACGATTTATACTGTCGCAGAAGTTGCAGCCGAGCCGATCGCCCTCAACACCAATCTCGGGCGCTACACGAACTTTGCGAATTTGCTCGATTTGTGCGCGATCGCCGTTCCCAGCGGGTTTCAAAGCAGCGGATTGCCCGCAGGATTGACACTGATGGCTCCTGCATGGCACGATTTATCGCTCTGCCGGCTGGGATCTGCTTTCCACGATCGCTTGGGCGGAACTTTGGGCGCAACCAATCTACCGCTGCCAACCGTCCCGGAACCCGCGATCGCAGCGAAATCTTCCTCGCAAGAACGAGTCAAAATAGCCGTGGTTGGCGCTCATTTGAGCGGTGAACCGCTGAATTATCAACTGCTTGAGGCGGGAGGAATTCTAGTGCGCGCCTGCCGTACCAGCCCGATTTACAGGCTGTACGCTTTGACGGGTACTGCGATTCCCAAACCGGGATTGGTGCGCCAGAACGAGGGCGGTAGCGCGATCGAAGTGGAAGTTTGGGAGTTGCCGATCGCCGCTTTCGGCCGATTTGTCGCTCAAATTGGGCCGCCGCTGGGAATCGGTACGCTGGTTTTGGAGGACGGTTCCGCGGTGCAGGGCTTTTTGTGCGAATCTTATGCTGCGGCGGGTGCGATCGATATTTCCGATCTCGGCGGTTGGCGAGCTTTTGACTTGCGCTTTTAAGCTAAGTTAGAATTGCAAATTTTTACCCATCTTCAGAATCATGCCATCAGCAGCACCATCTCAACCAATTCCCAGAATCACAACCCCAACCCCAACCCCCGGCGGGGGAACCAGTCCCGGAGGCTCAGCTAGCGGTAGGAGAGGCACCAGCGGCCCCGACTCCATCAGCGGTACTGGCGGTGCTGACTTGATCTTCGGTTTGGGCGGGCCTGACAGCATTTTTGGCTTGGGGGGAGACGATTCCCTCTACGGCGGCGACGGCGACGACTCAATCCTGGGCGCCGATGGCAGGGATTTGCTGTTCGGCGGTGCAGGGCGCGACAGCGTTTTGGGCGGTGCGGGCGACGATACTTTCTACGGCGGCAAGGGTTCTGACTCGGTGCTGGGCGACGATGGCAACGATTTGCTGTTTGGCAACCAAGACAGCGATACTTTGCTGGGAGGTGCGGGAAATGACACCTTTTTTGGGGGTGCCGGCGATGATTCGCTGTTTGGCGGCATCGGCGATGACTGTCTTTCGGGCGATCGCGGCCGAGATACTTTAACTGGCGGCGCCGGAAACGATACTTTTGCGATCGGGCGATCGTCCGATGGGGATTTGATCGCAGATTTTGTTGATGGTACCGATCGCATTCGCTTGACTGCGGGCTTGACTTTTAATCAACTCACGATTTCCGCCGGCGGCGGAACTTCGCCGAGTACAATTATTCAGCTTACAAGCACCAAGGAAACTCTGGCTAGTATCTTCGGAGTTGCTCCCTCTGCTATCAGTTCGGCTGACTTTATTTTTTAATTGGGAATTGTTGACTGTTGACTGTTGACGGTTGACGGGAAAGCTAATAATATCAATTCCAGTAACACCGGAATTATATAGAGGAGACGGCAGTGCCGTGTCCCTACCCAAAATAATATTGTAGGGACA
>JAUBOG010000210.1:0-10603 GCA_036700105.1 Microcoleus occultus BM001215583 | reverse complement strand
AGATTAATTGTAGGGACACGGCACTGCCGTGTCCTGATTTCGGGTAATATTAATTGCGATGCAACCGGAATTGATATAACCAGACAACCTAGATAATTCCCGGGCCTTTCCCCCGGGTGTCTTCATCCATTGTCAGTTTTCCTTCCTCGCCTTTTTTATCTTTGATTTCTGCGAGAATTCGAGCGCGTTCTGCGGCTTCGGCTTCCTCTTTTTCTCTTAAATCGCCCGGTTCGTTGATATACATTTCCGGCTCGATCGCGTAATTGTTAACCAGACCTTCTTTGTCTACTGTATAACCATCTGTAGTGTGAATGCTTTCGTCATCGGTTTGGTCGTCTGTTTTTGCGCTTTTCTGCTTCGCTTCATTGGTGGTGTGCATGAAGTTAGAGCCTTCGCGTTCTTGCCGCGCTGCTGTCTCTGCTGGAGTAATCCCCCTGTCGTAGTGGGGAGCTTCCATCTTCGCTTCGATTTCTTCGTCGGTGGGTGTTGATTTGCTAATTTCTGCGTCGGTCGGTGTGGGTTGGCGATTAGTCATGATTTATTCCTGAGTTATCTTTTCAAAAGGTCTTTGGGTTATGTTTAAATATTAATCCCAAGCTAGCTCATTCACAAACTATCTTTAGTTATAGTTTGCGAGAAATTGCTGTTATCTAAAATACATTTATTGAGTGTTCCTCAAGACTGATAAATTTCTGTTTTATTTGAAAGTTTCACACCCTGCAACTATCTGACATCTATCTAAAGGTAGGGAATGGGGAATGGGGAATGGGGAACTGACAACAGTCAACTGACAACAGATTTTACGATTCTCGAAATTGACATATCCGCTTTATTAGTGGTAGGGTGCGTCGCTCCCTCGATAGTCGCCAGGAGCGTCCGTTACTTGTGGCGACGCACCCTAGGCATGAGGACTAATAACTAATGACTAATATTACGATTCTCGAAAAAAGCGGATGATTTCGCGGACGTGGTTGAGAAATTGCCCGTCATCGGTAAGTTGGGCGATCGCACTTTCTGCATCTCTTACGAGTTTAATGTGTTCTGCCTGATTTGTCGATCGCAAATCTTCTACGGATGCAGCTAAATTAGTTAATTCTCTTCTAGTAGCCCGCTGCTGCTGCTCTTGCAAAGCCAACCAAGAATTCGGATCGTCTGAATTTAATTGAGCGGCCAAATTTCTCACTGTAGACTCTAATTCTGCAAAGCGGCTGCGAAGTTCGACAATATCTTCGCGGGGGTAAAGAAATTGGCTGCGGATCGCCCTCAGCCGCTGGGCTAAATACTGATAACCTCGGATAGCTGGACGCAGTAGAGTTAACAGCAGCGCAGCACCGGAACTGAGATAGCCAACAGCGCTAATTCCGGCGGCGGATAGGGCGTAAAGTGCGATCGCGCTCCCCAGGTGAAGGGCGATCGCCGCCAAGAACGATCGGCTAGCTAATGCAGTAACGTATTTGACTTGTTTCTCGTCTACAGCAATACCTTTTTCTGTTGATTCTGCGGCTTGCGCTAAAACTTCTTTTGCTTCAAAATGGATATTCCAGGGAACTGTAACTATCAGCAACAGCCATTCAAAAATAGCAATGGCAATTACCCAATCGATGAAACTGCCGGCGGGAACGTGCAACCATTGCAGAATGGCATAAATTAACAGTAAAAATATGCCTGTGACGGCACCGAAACCTGCAAAATTGTAATACATGGCGATCGGCGAATGCGAAATGTCCTATTTGATTGTGGAGATATTTGGCGGGTGCTGTAGGATACGGTGTGACAGTTGCGGAAGCTTCCTATCGAACTAAACTTGCAGTTATGGCGAGCGCCATGTTGGATCGCTTAAAAATTAAATCGCACGCAACTTTACCGAAAGCAGAAAAAAGGTTAAATTTATAATTGTCAGGGGTTAAAAGAAAGAAATTTTGGTTGAAGTACGGGGGAACTGCGAGCTGCTCGATCGCCTGCGACTGAGATAAACTGATTGGGAGGTCGATCGCGCGTTTTGCCGATCGATCCAGCTTGCAACCGACGCGGGATAGTGGAACCTGGGAGCAAAATAAGGATCGAAACTCACCGTACCATCTTCAATTTCCCATAACTGCACGTCTACAATCTCAAATCACAAGTCAGCAGCAAGGACAAACCGATGGCAAACTCAACTCTTGGCCTAGAAAATCAACTTTACGATTATCTATTATCTATTTCCCTGCGGGAACCCGATATTCTGGCTTCACTGCGGGAAGAAACGGCTAAGCACCCTATGGCTATGATGCAAATAGCTCCCGAACAAGGGCAATTTATGGAAATGCTGGTGCAGCTTATGGGAGCGACAAAAACCTTAGAAATTGGCGTTTTTACCGGTTATAGTTCGCTGTGCGTAGCTTTAGCGCTGCCTCCTAACGGTAAAATTGTGGCGATGGATGTCAGCGAGGAATATACGGATATCGCGCGGCGCTATTGGGAAGCTGCGGGCGTGGCCGGCAAGATTTCTTTGCAGTTGGGCCCAGCCATAAATAGTCTGGACAAACTAATAGCCGAAGGACAAGCAGGAACCTTTGATTTTGCCTTCATCGATGCCGATAAAGAAAATTATGAGGCTTATTTTGAGCGATCGCTGCAACTTGTACGCAACGGCGGTTTAATTGTAATTGATAACGTTCTGTGGTCTGGACGAGTTGCCGATCCTCAAGTACAAGACACAAGTACCCTCGCCATTCGCACTTTCAACGATAAGTTGCGCAACGATCCGAGAGTTACTCTCAGTGTTGTCCCGATCGGTGACGGACTGACTTTGGCCCTGAAACGCCGCTGGGCGATGATGATGGAACCTCAACAACTGAATTAAGTAGTTCGATTAGATGCGACACAGCTTAGTACACCGCCGATCGCCGTAGGGACACGGCACTGCCGTGTCCCTACAACTGCGCACCCTACATTTAAATGTTATGCGCAAATCATCATAAGATAACTAGCTTAGTAAGGTGCGCACTGCGCACCCTACATTTAAGTTTGATACGCAAATTATGACTAGATAATTAATTGGTTTGAGGCGGAAATTGCGGTGTCTAATTTACAAATAAAATTGCCAATTCACGAAACTTTTCAGTCTACCGTTCAAGGCGAAGGATTTTGGACGGGGACGTTAGTTGATTTTATTAGATTGGCGGGCTGTCCCGTGGGCTGTCCTTGGTGCGATACCGGTTATGCGAACGGGGGCAAAGGTTTGCCATCGGTGCCGAGGTCGATCGCCCAACTGCTAGCAGAATTACAGTCTCCGAGGGTGGTTATTAGCGGCGGCGAGCCTTTCATACACCGGAATTTGCCGGAGTTAGTTGCAGCTTTGCTAGCCTGTGGCAAACAGGTCAGCATTGAAACTTCCGGTGCTTGCTGGCAGGAGATTTCGCCGCAGGCTTGGATTACTCTTTCACCTAAAGAACACGTCAGTCCTAAATACCCGGTGCAAGAGATATTTTGGAAGAGAGCTAATGAAATTAAATTGGTGGTCAGCACGGGCGAAGAAGTGGAATTTTACCGTAAATATTTGGTAAATAATGTTGATATCCCGGTTTTTTTGCAGCCGGAATGGAACTCAAGAAAATCGGGAATTCCGATGATTTTGAGATTGCTACAACAAAATCCTAGTTACAGGTTATCTTTGCAAACTCACAAGCTTATTGGCGTGCAATAGTTGGATGATTCAGACAGAGATAGGAAAATTTTGTATTGCCAGAGAAGAGGTGGAATATGTGCTAAAATGAAAGCAGCCATTTATGATATTATGAAAAAAATGGAAACAACTACAGAAACCTCAATGGGAAAAGTTACAACAACGCTAGCGATCCAAAATCTGATAGATCAAGCTGATGCCGAACGGGGCATGATTCCAATCGAGGAAATTAGGTCTGTAACGCTGGAAAATGTTTTAGTGGATACGGGCGCGACTACTTTGTGTTTGCCGAAAGATGTCATTGCTAGACTTGGTTTGAGAATTCTCAAGGAAGTAGTTGTGGAGACTGCTACGGGCATTAGCGAGGCGAGAATTTTTCAAGATGCCAAGATTTCTCTGTGCGGGCGCGAAGGGACTTTCGAGTGTTTGGAATTGCCAGAGGGGAAAACGCCACTTTTAGGCGTGATTCCGATGGAAGCGCTGGGAATTGAAGTGGATTTGAAAAATCAAAGATTGAAAGTTTTGCCCGACGGGCCGACGGAAACTTATTTGACTATTCTTTGATATTCTTGAGTTTGGATGCCAGCTATTCGATCGGCAGCGCTAAGATGGTTAAGCACTGTTTTGCACTACTCTCATGTCCCAACGCGCCAAGACCTCGCACAGCCAGCCAAGTGCGTCCCACAACGGGCATAATGTGACGGCTTCTAACTCCAACAGCCAAAATACGATTCGGATTCGCGGTGCGAGACAGCACAACCTCAAGAATATCGATCTGGAACTGCCGCGCGATCGACTTATAGTTTTTACGGGTGTCTCCGGTTCTGGCAAGTCTTCCCTGGCTTTCGATACAATTTTTGCCGAGGGACAGCGCCGCTACGTGGAGTCTCTCAGCGCCTACGCGCGCCAGTTTTTGGGACAGTTGGACAAACCGGATGTAGATGCGATCGAGGGGTTGAGTCCGGCTATTTCGATCGACCAAAAGTCAACTTCTCACAACCCGCGATCGACTGTCGGCACTGTTACAGAAATTTACGATTATCTCAGATTGCTCTACGGCAGAGCTGGCGAACCGCACTGTCCGATTTGCGATCGCTGCATTGCGCCGCAGACAATTGATGAAATGTGCGATCGGGTGATGGCGCTTCCCGACGGCACCCGCTTTCACCTTCTGGCGCCTGTTGTGCGCGGAAAAAAAGGCACTCACCGCAAATTACTGTCGAGTTTAGCTTCCGAAGGATTTACTCGGGTCAAAGTTAACGGCGAAATTTTAGAACTTTCGGAAAATATCGAATTAGATAAAAATCTAACGCACAACATCGAGATAGTTGTCGATCGGCTAATTAAAAAACCGGGTTTAGAAGAACGTTTAGTTGATTCTCTCTCGACTTGTTTGCGCCATTCTGAGGGAATTGCGGTAATTGAAGAATTACCGACTGATGAAAATTCCGAACCAAATGGGCCGATGGTATTTTCCGAAAACTTTGCTTGTCCCGAACACGGCGCGGTAATGGAAGAACTTTCGCCCCGGTTATTTTCGTTTAATTCGCCCTACGGCGCGTGCCCGAACTGCCACGGTTTGGGGAGTTTGCGGACTTTTGCGCCGGAGTTGGTAATTCCCGACGACAAAGCGCCTCTTTATTGTGCGATCGCCCCTTGGTCAGACAAAGACAATTCTTATTATCTCTCTTTGCTGTGCAGCGTTGCCGATGCTTGCGGGTTTGATATCGACACTCCTTGGTTCCGGTTGAAGCCCGAACACCAGCGGGTAATTTTGTACGGGAATGAGTCGAAAAACACCGCCGAAAGTAAGAAGCGAGACTCCGGCACCACCGATTTGAGGAGAGATTTTAAGGGCGTGATTTCGATGTTGCAGCGCCAGTACGACGATACGGGTTCCGATTTGATCAAGCAGAAGTTGGAACAGTATCGAGTCGATCGACCTTGCCAGGTTTGTTGCGGAAAACGCTTGAAGCCCGAGGCTCTTTCGGTGCGGTTGGGAAACTACGGAATTGTCGATTTGACGAGCATTTCGATCCGCGAATGTCGCGAACGAGTGGAGAATTTGGGATTGAGCGATCGGCAATTTCAAATATCCGATTTAGCCCTCAGAGAAATCAAAGCAAGATTGCAATTTTTGCTCGATGTCGGGTTAGATTACCTCACGTTAGACCGCGCCGCAATGACCCTTTCCGGCGGCGAAGCCCAGCGAATTCGCCTTGCGACTCAAATCGGTTCCGGCTTGACCGGAGTCCTCTACGTTTTGGACGAACCCAGCATCGGTTTGCACCAAAGGGACAATTTTCGCCTGCTGCAAACTCTCACAAAATTGCGCGATTTAGGCAATACTTTGATTGTCGTAGAACACGATGAAGAAACAATGCGATCGGCCGATCACATCGTCGATATCGGCCCCGGTGCCGGCGTTCACGGCGGCAAAATCATCTCCCAAGGAAGTTTAGAAAACTTACTAGCAGCCGAGGAATCTTTAACTGGTGCTTATCTGTCGGGAAAGCGAGTCATTGAAACTCCTAACGAAAGGAGAAAAGGCAACGGCAAAGCTCTCTCAATCAAAAATGCGACGCGCAACAATTTAAAAAATATTGATGTAGAAATTCCCCTTGGAAAACTCGTCTGCGTGACGGGCGTTTCCGGTTCGGGAAAATCAACTTTAATCAATGAATTGCTGTACCCGTCGCTGCAACACTATCTCACCAAAAAAGTTCCCTTACCCCCCGATATGGAAGCCCTCAAAACCAAGGGAGAGCGCTCTCTTCAGGATGTGGTGGACAAAGTAATTGTCATCGATCAATCTCCGATCGGTCGCACTCCGCGTTCCAATCCCGCTACTTACACCGGAGTCTTTGATGTGATTCGGGATTTGTTTTCCGAAAGCATTGAAGCTAAAGCCAGAGGTTACAAAGCCGGACAGTTTTCTTTTAACGTCAAAGGGGGAAGGTGCGAAGCTTGCGGCGGCCAAGGCGTGAACGTGATTTCGATGAATTTTCTGCCAGATGTTTACGTGCAGTGCGAGGTTTGTAAAGGTGCGCGCTACAACCGAGAAACGCTGCAAGTTAAGTATAAAGGCAAGTCAATTTCTGATGTTTTGAACATGACTGTGGAGGAAGCTTTGGAGATGTTTAAAAATATTCCCAGGGCGGGTATGAGACTGCAAACTTTGCTTGATGTTGGCTTGGGTTACATTCAGTTGGGACAGCCTGCGCCGACGCTTTCGGGCGGGGAAGCGCAGCGGGTGAAGTTGGCCACGGAATTGTCGCGTCGCGCTACTGGGAAGACACTTTATTTGATTGATGAACCGACGACTGGTTTGTCGTTTTATGACGTTCACCATTTATTGAATGTGTTGCAAAGATTGGTAGATAAGGGGAATTCAATTTTGGTCATCGAACACAATTTGGATGTGATTCGGTGCTGCGATTGGGCGATCGATCTTGGCCCGGAAGGGGGAGATAAGGGCGGCGAGATTATTGTGGCGGGGACGCCGGAGGATGTGGCGGCAAATCAGAGGTCTTATACTGGGAAGTATTTGCAAGCTGTTTTGCAGCAGCATCCTTTGGGGGAGGCTATAGCTGTTAGCTAATAGTAAATTATTGCGTGGGATTCCTGCAAGTGAGTGCCACGCCTTTAGTTGAAGTTATCGCCCTAAGTTGAGTAAGCGCGAGTGGGAGGTCTTAAAACGGGTTGGTGAAGCCAAAAATAATTAGGAAATTGCTGAGATATTGTATGTAACTGAGGGAACGGTTGATTGATTGAACGTGGGGAAGGTGATATGGTGATGGCAAGACCTTGTTTTTACGTTACACAGCACGCTTAGTGATTGACATCAGTGATATTAATCACAGACAAGCAATGATTTATACTACATCTATTTCTAGGGGAAGTTACTATAATTGAGTGGTTACTAAAATTAAAAATACTATTCCGGTAGTATGAGCTATCTAAGAAAAATTTCAGTAAAACTTTTTGATCACTTTAAATACAAGCTGTCTAATACTCAAAAGGGTATATGCTTAATTTTAGCTGCGTCATTAATTGTTAAAATTGGTGAGTTAGTTTTTAAATTAATAGTTGAGAACCAATATACGTTTGGTATTATTATAGGTATAATAATCCTTGCAATTGGTGTTTATCTATACTTCAAGCGACAAGGAGGTGTTAAAGATAATCATAAATCATACGATTTGGAAGATAAAAATAATTCAACTGTAAATCATAACATCAACACAGGTGGCGGCAACTACAATCGAGTAGTTGAAGGCAATTACATACAAGGTGATTATATAAACATACAGGACAATCATGTAGATATGAGCAAAGACATTACTTCCATTCTTGATGATTTTCGAGCTATTCTGAATGAGATGAAAAGTCAAGGATATAGTACAGAGCAAGCAGTAACCCAAATGGCTAAAGAGTTAGCTGCGGAGACTCGAAAAAATCCCTACGTTAAAGGGAAGTTTCATATTGACGAAAATGCTGATGACAGTGAAGTTTTTGAATTTATGAGACTTTTAATTCTCAATAACCATCTATTCAATCAAACAACAGGCTATGAAGGAGAAGAAAATTATGGAGAAAACATTAATTATAAAGGACATACAATTTATTTGGAATCAGACAAAGATGATCGTTGGTATTACAAGATAAATGGTTCTATGTGCAATGAAATTGGTGAATATTTTGACAAAGACTTGGCAATCGATCAAGCAAAAGGGAAGATAGACGAAGCAAGACGTAGTAATTGGTGGATATAAGTGTGTGGCTGTAGCTCACTAATCAATCAGGTCTCAAATTTCAATTGTAATAACAACTTAAGGAGATATCAAGATGAGTAATAGTGAAAATTGGACTGTTAACACAGGTGGCGGTAATTTCAACAATACTAAAGGTAATTACATTCAGGGAAATTACTACGCCGCAGGACAGCCTCAAAGCTTAGTACAAGCAGCAAGCGAAATTCAAGCATTACTCAAACAGCTCGAAACAAGTTATCCTAGCGATATACCAGAAAGAGATAAGGTAATGGCAAAGCAAGTGGTTAAACACATTGAGACCAACCCAACAATGAAACAAAAAATTATAAATGCTGTTAAAGAAGGTAGTCTAGCAGCGCTTGAAAAAGCTATTGATAATCCGGCTGGGGCGTTTATTACTGGAGCAATCAAAGGCTGGGAGGAAGTGAAGAATAACTAGCGATAGCGATAAATCATCTTTAATCGCAGCTTTCATTTTGAACTTCTGAATCTTTTGGTCAATATCTTTTCGGGCTAATTTCAAAGGCTAACTCTGAGCGATAAAAGCATACATCAAACGCTAGAAAGAAATTCATGTGTCCCAAAATCAATGGAGCATTTCGATCTTGTGTCCAAGCAAAAGCCAAATCTACAGGCGGAAATTGCTCGACATTTGCTGTCATCACCACCGCTCTTGCTTCAAACTTAGACAAATTTCCCCCCAACGGCACTGAAAGCCTCTGTCGTTCCCAAACAGCACCCAATCTTAAACCCATCTCATAAGGTAATACGTTTACACTAGACCCTGTGTCTAATAAACCCGATACCCTCAGAGATTGATTTTGATACGTTAGAACTATTGGCAGGTAAGGAAGCGTACTTAATGCACCAAGACTTGGATCGACCTCCGTGAAGGCAAATCTCACTCGATCAACCATGCGTTGCCACCTTCTCTTCTGCCAATGCTCTTGCTAGTACAGAAGCAGCTTCAAAAGAATCATGCAACCCTTGACTACCGGGTGTTCCTCCATCGCTCAACGGTACTAAACCAGATTCCTTCAGCAATTGGGCTACCAGGAAATGGAGTAGCAATAGCTTCTCGGCGTGAGATAATTCTTTAACAACAGGAACAAGTTCTGTAAAAGGCATAAAGCTTTTAGGATAAGTTATAGATATGTATATTGTAGGGCATTAAGTTTGCATCTGCTTATTTACAATCCAACTCGTGAGGCGATCGACAAATGGATAGACTAAACGAATACCGCCAAATTGTTTGCGAGTTTCTCGAAGACTTTGCTAAAAATGACGCAAATGCTCAGCTAATCTTCGATATCGCCCGCGATCGATACCTCGTCACGCACAACGAATGGCGCGACGAATATCGCATTTATGGGTGTGCCCTGCAGCTCGATATCATTGAAAATCAAATCTGGATTCAACACAACAGTACCGAGATTTATATCGATCGAGAATTGATTGAACGTGGCGTGTCTCGTCAAGATATCATTCTGGGGTTTCGCTCCCCCAGCATCCGAAAACTCCTTGCCGCCAACTCTTGCTAGCTATACTATACTGGTTGGTAATATTCGATCGCACATACCATGCACCCGAACTGTGACAAAGCGGGATTTTGGATGAAAGATTAACTATCTTGAATTGTGGGAGACATTGCCATATTTTGGGCTTGTTTTTGCATGAATTCAATATCGGACAGCAACCAAGTACGCGGCCCGCTGCACTGATGAGCAACTAACAGCCCCCACAGTCCTTTTTTCGTTAAAATTGGCACAACTAAATTAGCCCGAACCTTCAGGCTTCGCAGAAACTCTCGGTGACATTGGTGAATTGGTTCTAGTTCAATATCTGCGATCGCCCTGACTCTACCCGCTTCGTACAAAGCAGCGTATTCGCCGTTAAAACACTCGTCGGGGCCGGTGGAACCCAAAATTGACAGTTCGATCGCGCTCAACATCTCGCAAGTAACCCGACCCTGCCAGGGTCTGTAAAAATAGTAGAGTACGGCGCGATCGCTCTGCAAGACTTCTCGAATCTCATAGAGGGAGTTTTCTACTAATACGTCGCGCTTGAGAGTATCTGTCAAGCGGTTAACAATGTTTTGCAGGCGATCGCCAGACATGGTATTAACTCCTTAAGTTCGTAGTTTTGACTGATATCTGTCTAAAGT
>JAUBOG010000020.1:14140-28756 GCA_036700105.1 Microcoleus occultus BM001215583 | reverse complement strand
CCAAGGGGGGGGTTAGGGGGGGGTAAGAATATTTGCCAAAAGCGCGAAAAATCCGCTGAATTAATTGTTTGAGGAATCGCCAGATTTTATCTAACATTGGTGAGATGGTGAGGCGGTTTATTTTTGTTATTGTAGCAGGAATTGTCGGGATTCATTATCGCCTTGAACACCCGGCGGTTGAAACCGCGTCTACACAAACAATGTCCACTCCAAGCGGACGAAGAGATCGGAGATATTTGAGTTCTTCTCCCAACCCAAAACAAAAAAATGCTATAATATCAAGTTTAACTCCTAAACTTGTCAGCAAACAAAGCACCAAGCAAAATAACATGATCGTTATTACCTCCCAAGAAATCGCCCTATTTCGCTCCGAATTAGCCGCCTATCCCCAAGCCCTAAAAGCCCTCGACGAAATCGAAGATTGCGAGGGAAATATCGAAGATGCTGCGATATCTCTAGCAATTCAAGCCGGACAAGAACCGAATATCTCGGAAAATTGGTTGGACGGATTGGCCAAAAGATGCCGCGTTGCTATCTGCAAATCCGAGATTAAAGAAGAGTTGACCAACGGACGCTTGAATGCAGCTTTCGGAGACTTAGTTGCTGCAAAAATTTGCCCGGAAATTTTGATAACGGCGGTGATTATTTATGTGTTTAAGAGTGGAGTGAATGAGTTTTGCGAGCCTCTCGATTATAAACTGTAAAGCCATCGATGCAGTTGAAAAGTACCTGAAGCGAAGCTATCGCGAAGGGAATCGCCCCGATTTCCCAAAACATGATACAGCGAGGCGATCGCACTTTCGATCTATCCCTGCGCGCTGCTGTAGCCAGCCGGCACAAAATCCGGCGACAAACGCAAAGATTTTCCCAGCAAACGCGCAAGTTGCACTAAAAAATTAGCAGTATCTTCGTCACCTTCGCGGGCCATTGAAGCCGATATCTGGATCAGCATTTGCACAAATCCCGCATCAATTAAATCAGAACAGGAACTCAAAACCTCTGGTTCTTGGCCATTGGGGCAGGTAAGCACTCGCTCGATCAAGTTCAAATAAGCCTCTTGGCGTTCTGCATTCATTTGGGGAGGATCGGTACAGTAAATAATTTATTATTACGTTTAAGTCTGTCCTGTCAATCAGGCGATCGAATATGCGATCCCCGCCTTTCCCCTACAAACTCCATTCAGTCTGGAATACACAGAAGCTTAAAGAAAATCTTAAGTTTTTCAATGCTAGTTTATTCGGGGTAAAGTGCTTGCGAGGCGCACCCTACAGTTCAAGAAACTTAGAAATATAAAAAATGAAAATAGGCATATTTTTAGGAAATCTCGGAAATCCCGCCATCTACTATCCGAAATTAGCCAAGATTACCGGCGGTGTCACAGCCAGTATTTTTCTGTGCCAATTATTGCAATGGCAATCTCAACTTGGGAATTCCGAGAATTGGGTGCAAACTACCACCGCAGAAATTGAAAAAGCTACGGGTTTAAATCGCGAAGAACAAGAACTCGCTATCCGGTTGCTTCAAGGTCGATCGCTCCTGAAAGCAAAATCAACCAATCCCAACACCGACACCCTAGAACTCTCGGCGGACATTGACGCTTTCGAGGAAAAAATTAATCAACTTTTAACTCATAATCTGACTGATATTATAACACAAACAATCCCCAAAAACAACAATCACCAGGTAGAAATAATTGCCGAAACTACCCCGGCAAATCATGAAGTTAAAACCGACAAATATTTCGGACAACCGCGCCAGCAAATAGCCGTTGCTGTCACCCCAAATTACCGATTTAGCGGCCCTTGGAACTCTCAAGAACAACTGCACAATTTTCAACGAGCTTTAGAAGCCTATGCTCAAGAACGCAACTTAGGTTTTGGTAATCCTTCGGGATGGGCTTTTAAAATTATTGATAGCATCACCAAAGGCTTAGCCTCGACTTTTTGGGATGAATTTATCGCCGGAATCCCTTTAGGAGAAAGTCAGAAAGTTAAGCGAGATTGGGAAATAGCACCGGAAGTGCCTTATCCGGCCTTTGAAGAGGAGCGAATTCAGTATTACGCGCACAAAGGCGAACCGCTGGAAGCAGCAGTTTCTAAAGCCCGTGCTGACTTGAGAAATCCGGTTTTGGGGAAAGATTTGTGGGAGGGATTTTTGCGTAAGTGCGATCGGCTTGCGGATGATGCACTCAAAGCCAAAAATCTAGGAGTGCAGACACCTTATATGCCACCTTCCTTTACAGAAAAACCTCAATTTACAAAAGAAAGTGTCATGAAGAAACTGGAAGCGATCGCACCTCAAATTTCCCTCACACCATCGACTGCTAACACCCTTTCCCCCAGAACTTTAGAACAACAGGAAAGTAAGGAAAAAGAGTCAGATTCAGTTGTTGAAGCTCCCAGTATTGAATCTTTGCAGAAAGCTTGCAAAACTCCGATGGGTCGGAGTATAGTTGAAAAACAAATCACCGAACATCCAGAATGGGGCTACGAAATAGTTGACGGTGAGATCGTAGAATCAATTCCTTTTTAGGAGGCAACCATGCAACGAATTAGCGAAATAGATGTATTTGGTTTAGAAAGACCTTCTCTCTCAGAAGCAGAAAGAAAAAAGCTGCGCCGGGAAAGAGGGCAGCAAGAGAAAGAGGAAGGATATCAAAAGTTAGCTGAACTGTGTTATTTAGGTGAATATGACATGGCAAAGCAACTGGCAAATAAACACTATAATTGGGGATACGAAATAGTTGACTGTATTGTGATGGAGAGGATAGATTAAAATAGATTAAATGGCGAATGTGAAACTTTACTGAACAAGCTTTAGGAGTTGCCAAAAATCTAATTCCCGGTATTTTATCCAAAATTCAGCAACATTATTTTGTTTTAGTAGCTGGAGAGAGTTGTCATAGTAATCTCTGTTTTCAATCTCAGTTATAAATATTTCCCACTCAGCCTCGAAAAAGGGAACTTGTTGAAGTTTCTCTGCTCTAATGATTTCTGCTTGCTGAATCTCTAAGGCAGTTCCTACTAATTCAGGAAGTTTTAAACTGATAGATAATTCTCGTGCTTCTTTTGGGGTCATGATTTTGCTACTTGATTACCCGAATGTCTATGTTATGATTATAGCTAAAACTTAAATAACTATCAAACATGACAACTATTAACGCCAAAAATATAACACTCGGTGAAGTTAGTCAATTTTTGAAATTCCAAGAGCAGCTTAATAATGACACGTACACAACTTTTTTATCCTTAGAAGCCTTAACAGAGATAGAACAGTTAGAACTCGCCCAAATCCGCAACGATTTTCGCGAATATCTGTCGGTGGAAAGAGTCTCTGAAGGACTCGTACAAGCTCTAACTACCTTTCCCTTAATGCGATTGGCTGGCTTCTACCGCCGCCCAATCAAGATGAGTCTAGAACAAGACATTGCTAACATAACTATAGAAGATGAAGACACAACGATTACAGGCAGATTTGACATTTTAGCAATCAATAAAGAGAAACAAATTGCCGCTGATATACCATTGTGGATTTTAGTAATAGAATCTAAAAATAGTCTAATTGCTCCCCGCGCTGGTTTGCCCCAACTTCTAACTTACGCCTGTAAAAGTTTAGAATATCAAGAGTCTGTTTGGGGATTGGCAACTAGCGGAGAGTTTTATCAGTTTGTCAATATCCGCAGGGGAAATCCCCCAACCTATCAGCTAATGCCCTTTCTGACTTTGATGGAACCAGAACCTTCAATTTTGTTGCTGCAAGTTCTGAAAGCTATTTGCAAGCTCTAAAAAATGAGCCAAGAAACGGCATTGCTGTTTCCCTACAATTAATCGGGCGATGGTTATATCAGGAAAGGAAGATTGATGATGTTGAGGTAGGGAAACGGCATTGCCGTCTCCTCTCATGATTGCGTTTGGGTAGAGAAACGGCACTGCCGTCTCCTCAATAGCTACAATAAAAAAAAAGAGGCGGGGAATGTTCCCCGCCTCCAATCTGCAATGACTGTTAACCTAAAAGTTAGATTGGCCAGCCAATACTTTTTAGTAGCCTCTGGCGTTAGGCTTGTGGACGATGAAGCTGAGCACTTGGCATTGCTTCACGTTGTCAAAACCCATGACGCGGATGTAGCAACCAGGGTTTTCTTGACGGCAAGCGTTGATTTCTGTCATGATTTCTTGGACGCTGCGAGCGTGGAACAAAGGCAACTTCCAAAGAGTCCAATAGCGCATTTCAGCGGCGGAGGTTTCGTTGAATTCTACGCCGGGAATGTAGCCTTGATCCAAGATGTATTGCAGTTGCTTGGCAATTTGTGCGTCTGTCAGCGGGGGCAAATAGGACAGAGTTTCGTAACGACGCTCTTTAGGTAAAGTTTTCATTTTTCTATCTCTAAGGTGTGTGTTCGATTCGCACTCGTGCGATCGATTAACTCGACAAATTATCTAGATTCGCTTCCGAATCTATGGAGGATGTTTCAGGATTGCTGCTAGCCACAGACCAATTAAGCTGCGTAATTCGCTCCAAATGCTGGCGTCTGTGTTCCATATTCGCCTGTTGAATGCCAGTACAAACCATTTCCGGCAAAAATTCTGTCACATCGTGGGCCAGATATTCTCGCACCGTCATGATCCGAAATCCTAAATCTTGATTTTCCCTCAGCAATTCTTGAATGTATGCTTCTCCATCTTGGATTTTGCCCTTGGTGGAAAAGTCGTTCAACCAGATTGCTAGAGGAGGATTGGTTTCGCTCAATTGAGTGACCACAATCCGCACGGATTGATAGGTTAGGTAACTTGCCAGCACCTTAGCGGTGTCTTTCGCAACTTGTTTGAGATCCATTTTTGACCCCAGCCCTTAAGAGTTTTAGATTGTTGATTTTAGATTTTGGATGCAAACTTACTTGTAAATCTTCTTCTAAGATAAAGACATAACAGCAAGTTTGCTACCTAAAACCTAAAATCTCAAACCCAAAATCATCAAACGGTATCCATTGCCTCGAATTCAAACTTGATTTCTTTCCAGAGTTCGCAAGCAACAGCCAATTCAGGGCTCCATTTGCAAGCTTCGCGAATGATGTCTCCGCCTTCGCGCATCAAGTTGCGGCCTTCGTTACGTGCTTGGACGCAAGCTTCCAAAGCAACGCGGTTAGCTGTTGCACCAGGTGCGTTACCCCAAGGGTGGCCCAAGGTGCCGCCGCCGAACTGCAAGCAGGAGTCGTCGCCGAAGATTTCCACCAAGGCTGGCATATGCCAGATGTGGATACCGCCGGATGCAACTGGCATGACACCAGGCATGGAGGCCCAATCTTGGGTGAAGTAGATACCGCGAGCGCGGTCTTGTTCGATGTGGTCTTCGCGCATCAAGTCTACGAAGCCCATGGTGATGCCTTTTTCGCCTTCGAGTTTGCCCACAACTGTACCGGAGTGCAGGTGGTCGCCGCCGGACATCCGCAAGCACTTGGCAAGCACGCGGAAGTGGATACCGTGGTTTTTCTGACGGTCGATAACGGCGTGCATGGCGCGGTGAATGTGCAACAGGATTCCGTTGCGACGGCACCATTTGGCCAAGGTGGTGTTTGCAGTGAAACCACCGGTCAGGTAGTCGTGCATGATGATGGGGGTTTTGATTTCTTTGGCGAATTCAGCCCGTTCCATCATTTCTTCGCAGGTGGGGGCGGTGACGTTGAGGTAGTGACCTTTGACTTCGCCGGTTTCTGCTTGAGCTTTTTCAATAGCTTCTTGAACGAACAAGAAACGATCGCGCCAACGCATGAATGGTTGGGAGTTGATGTTTTCGTCGTCTTTGGTGAAATCCAAACCGCCGCGTAGAACTTCGTAAACGGCACGGCCGTAGTTCTTAGCAGACAGACCCAATTTGGGCTTAATTGTACAACCGAGCAAAGGACGGCCGTACTTGTTCAATTTGTCGCGCTCAACGGTGATACCGTGAGGAGGACCTTGGAAGGTTTTGAGGTAAGCAATGGGAATCCGCAGGTCTTCTAACCGCAGAGCACGTAGGGCTTTGAAACCGAACACGTTACCAACCAAAGAGGTGAGCAAGTTGGTGACGGAACCTTCTTCAAACAAATCCAAAGGATAAGCGATGAAGCAAATGTATTGGTTGTCTTCGCCGGGGACTGGCTCGATGTCGTAGCAACGGCCTTTGTAGCGATCGAGGTCGGTGAGGAGGTCAGTCCACACAGTTGTCCAAGTACCGGTGGAAGATTCAGCAGCCACAGCAGCGCCGGCTTCTTCTGGTGGTACTCCAGGTTGTGGAGTTACACGGAAAGCCGCCAAAATATCTGTATCTTTCGGGGTGTAGTCCGGTGTGTAATACGTTAGTTTATAGTCTTGAACTCCGGCTTTATACCCAGCCTTGGATTGAGTTTGGGTTTGCGCGTAAGCCATATCTCGCTTCCTAGTATTCGCTTAATTTTTTGGGCCTGATGGCCGGCTCTTAAAAATATACCAATAAACGGACACTCTGAAATTTTAATATTCTTTTAATCATCATAAGTATTCTTTATTTTACTTTACATTTAGACAATTTTTGTAACATATCTTATGAAACGAAAGCGGCGAAAGATGCGGGGGGAACGGTTGGGGATCGATGAGATTTGAGATTTGAGATTTGAGATTTTAGGTTGGAGAAGGAGAAAAAATTAGTCATAAATACTTAAATTTATGGTGGAGATCGATTAAATTTTAGATCTTAAATTTTGGGTTGGGGGTAGGAAAAAATTAGTGATAAATACTTACAGAGATGGTGGGCGATCGCGATCGAACTGCAATAAAGGATTGTAGGAATCTCAAATCTCAAGTCCTGTAGGGGGTGGAGAAACCGGTTTTCTACGAAAAATTAGCGTTTATTAACGACAAATATACACAGAAACCGGGTTTCTGAGGTTGGAAGCGCGAAGTACCTACAAGTCAAAAATCCGCACCATAGCACATAATATGGACAGGACTTGTGCCGCAAACCTGGTTTCTCAGACCAAATCCGCCGTTACAGCAATTTAACCTCGCTTAAAACCGGGTTTCTGCGTTAGCTGCGCGTAAGTCTACTTTGACTGTTTAGCCCCATTTTTACTCTGGTTGTGCCCCACCCCCCTTCAAAAGCCGTCCACTGCATCAATCCAGATTGCCCAAGACCCTACCCTCAGACTTGGGGCAACAATTTTTGTCAGAGTTGCGGGACTCCGCTGCGGCTGAAAAATCGCTACGTGCCCCTACAAGGCCTGGGTTCTGGCGGTTTTGCCTCGATTTTCACAGTTTGGGACACAGAAACTGAAACCGAGCGCGTCCTGAAACTGTTGCTGGAAACTTCCCCGAAAGCGCTGAAACTGTTCGAGCAAGAAGCTTGGGTTTTGGCACTTTTGCGGCACCCGGGCGTTCCGAGAGTCGAGGCGGACGGTTATTTTCACGTGCAAACCCAAAATTTGGGAGGCGGGGATAGAAATGCCACAGGGAGGCGCTTGCCTTGTTTGGTAATGGAAAAGATTCACGGCAAAACTTTAGAAGAAGTTCTGGGCGAGCACCCTCAAGGTTGTCCGCAGGAATGGGTGTTTAGTTGGCTGAGTCAAGCTGTGGAAATTTTAGAGGAGTTGCACAGGTGTCAGATTATTCACCGCGATCTTAAACCGAGCAATTTGATGCTGCGCGATTCCGAGTCGCCACAGGCATTGCTGACAAAGGGTTTGGGGGGACTGCAATTGGTGGCGATCGACTTTGGGGGAGTTAAACAGATGGGCGGTGGCGAACCGGCGGGGAAAGATTCTCCGAGCTCGACGCGGTTGATTTCGCCTGGGTACAGCCCGCCGGAACAAATTGTGGGCGGCGGTGTGGTGCCGGCGACGGATTTTTATGCGCTGGGGCGGACTTGCATTCATTTACTGACGGGGAAGTATCCAGCGGAAATTGAAGATCCGATGACGGGGGAGTTGCGCTGGCGACATATTGTGTCTGTGAGTCCGGCTTTTGCGAATTTGTTAGATGATATGGTGCGATCGAACGTGCAGCAGCGTCCGGCTTCGGCTGGGGATGTTCGAGATCGCTTGCAGGAGATTTATGCTAGGAGTAACGGCAAAATCGCCATCGCCCCGGTGAGTCAAGCTATTTGGGAATTCTGCCGGCAAGTAGCGGTGGTGGGGGCGCAAAAAACTGTCAGCCTGACTGGTTTTGTGTTTGGGGCGATCGCCCAAATCGTGGTAGCTTCTCTGGATACGGGCTGGGAAATGGTACTCGGCGGGGTTGGTGGCAGTGCGGGGGCGATCGGCGGTTTGGTTTTGGGCTATGCTTCGCCTATCGGCCCGGAAGTTGCCAGTTATTTGAATGAAGGTTTGAATCAATTAATCCCTAACATGACTTTCGCTGTCGGCCCAGAAGTGCTGCTGTTCGGATTTGCGGGATTGGGAACTGCGGTAGGTTTGACGGATGCGGGGAGTTTTCGCCAGCACAAACAGTATTGGCTGTCTGGATTGATGGGAGCTCAGGGCTATTTGTTGGCGGGTTTGTGCTGGATGGAAGCAACAGCTTCTAGCGGCGTGCAGGGCGTTATTTTGGGGGCGTTTGCGATCGCCACTTTAACGATCGGCATGGGTTTGCGCAGTCACCAATTAGTGCACGCTTTGGTAGTGGCTGTTTGTTCTACGGGAATGTTTTTGTTTCTGAATGCTTTGAGCATTTTTCCGGGGAGTTTCTTCGGAATTCTTGCGCCGTCTGATGCTGCAGTCGGCTGGCTGCAAATTTGGGGTGCTGTGGCGTTCTTTGGTTTGTTGGGAAGTGCGATCGGGCTTTGTTTGGGAGTGAGTCATTATTTGGTTGTGCCTTTGTTGCGGTGGTTGGGCTGGAAGTAATTGTGTTGAGTTAGGCAGGACACGGCAATGCCGTCTCCCTACAATTAATCATGGTAGGGACACGGCACTGCCGTCTCCTCGCTTGTCATTCCGGTGTTACCGGAATTGATATCAGATCGATCTTTGAGGAAGCTATCAGCAACCCTTCTATTTCACTAAAAGTTGAGGATAGCCGTAGGGAATTAACTAATTAAATATCAAATAAACATTATTAATTCTTGGGAAGATTCTGAGTTTTTTCCCGCAAATCCCGTGCTTTTTTGCTGAGAGCATTCGCTTCTTCTAGTTGACCTTTTTGTCTGAGAGTATAGCTTAAGTTATCGTAAGCCATAACATAGTCGGGATTGCTGCGAATAGCTTCTCGATAGTGCCCGATCGCCTCGTCTAATTGACCTTGACGCCAGAGAGTATCCCCTAAGTTGGTTTGAGTCAGCCACAGGTCAGGATTAATTTTAACTGCCTTTTTATATTCTGAAATCGCCTCATCGCTTTTGCCCTGAGATTCGAGAATTATTGCCAAATTATTGTACGGAGGTGTGTAGTTGGGAGTCAGACGAATAGCTTCACGATAGGCAATAATAGCCTCCTGCGTCTTTGCTTGGCTGTTTAAATAAATTCCTAGGTGATAGGAAAGACCTGCTAAGTTCTCACGAATAACTGCATCAGGGGGATTGAGCAGAACTACTTCGTTAAGTAGGGCGATGGATTCTTCGAGTTGGCCTTGTTTTTCTAAAAGATGTCCTAGATTATTGTAAGCTCCTGGAGATTTAGGATCGAGACGTATCGCCTCTTTATAGTGAAAAATAGCTTCCTTCAATTGACCTTGCTTCGCTAAAATTATCCCTAAATTGTTGTACGCGTTCGCATCTTGAGTATTCAAGCGAATAGCTTTTTGGTAGTGAACGGTTGCCTCTTCTAGGTTGCCTTTATTATGCAAAGCAAATCCTAATGTAAAATGAAGCTGATCATTATTAGGATTAAGTGAAAGTAAAAAACGGGCAGTGTTAGGATTTTCCTGGCAATTAATTAGCAAAAGCAACCAAATAAGCACACCTAAAACAACGCATAATGACCCGTTAAAAACAATTTTTACCCTTTTGTTTTGCTGTAACCGATCTAGCCACAAAGCCCAACGAGCAATTTTGAAATTAGGATTAAAGCTAAGTGCTTGCCGGAATTGGGCAAGAGATCGCTCGCTTTTTCCTTGTACAGACAAAACACTCCCTAAGTTAAGGTAAGCGAGAGCAAGATTGGGATCGAATCGAATTGCTTGCCTGTACTTAATGCTAGCAAGATCGTATTGGCGCTGCCGGAATAAGATAGCTCCAATATTATTGTGAGCTGGCGCTAAATTCGGATCTATCTGTAGGGCTTCGGTGTAGGCTGCGATCGCCTCCTTGGTTTTTCGTTGGAGCTGGAGGATAATTCCCAAATTATGATGGGCGATCGCAAATGTGGCATTCAGTTGAATGGCTCGGCGACAGGCACTGAGGGCTTCCTTAAACTGGCGTTGATTAATCAATACTGCACTCAATTTACAGTAAGCGATCGCATTATTCTCATCAAACCGAATTGCTTGCCCATAAGCTGCGATCGCTTCTTTTGGCTTGCTCTGTTGTCGCAGTGCATTCCCTAAATTCAGATGAGCCTCGACATCGTTAGGATGAAGGCGGATGGTTTCGGTAAGTTGGGAAATTTCAGATTCTAATTGGTCTAGTGTTTTGAGAGCTAGTATGGAATTTCTATGAGTATGAACTAGGTTAGGGTTAAGGCGAATGGCTTCTTGAAGTTTGGTAATAGCTGCTTCGCGATCGCCTCGCTGGGTTAAAACTGCGGCAATGCCAGTATGAGGCTGTGCATCGCCGGGATTAATCCGAATTGCTTGTTGATAACAAGTCATTGCTGACTCTAAATTACCTTGTTCTGCGAAGATTATTCCCAACTGATAGTGAGCGTCGGCTCGATTGGGGTCGAGGTTAATGGCTTGTTGGCAGCGATCGCTCGCCTCTTCTAGCTTGCCACAATCGTAGAGAACAATTCCCAAGTTAATGTAAACTTCTGGTTGATTGGGATTAAGCTCGACAGCTCTTCGGAACGAGGCTTCTACACTTTTGTGGTCTTTAGGGTCATAGTTAACGTTCATAACACGAAAAAGAAAGGACTATTATTGACTTCCGCAATCAACTTGGTTTGCGATCGATCGCAATTTTAACGGCATCAGATTTAACTCACACCCGAACCTCAATTTTTTAGATTTAGATTAGGGTGAAATCGGCGGCAGTGATGTTGGCAGGAGATACTCGATCGAGAATGGCGAATATTTTGCCGGTATTGGCGATCGCGATCGAAATGTCTTAAGAATCCTCGGACCTGTATGCCGAGGATTGTCAAGTACATCTAAATCGCATTGCCGAAGTTAATTCCCTGCTCGATTTGACCGAAACCCACATTTACTTTGTGGCTTTCCGGCAGCCCCGTACCAGTCAAATTAAACATTCGCACCCCAGAAGGAGTAGACAAAAACAGATATTGTCCGCCATCGCTAACCGACATCCCTCCACTAACAAACGGCGAGGAAGCATTAATATCTTCACCGATACTCCTGCGGTACAATACATCCCAAGTATTGGTATTGTAAGCAATCAACTCATCGGTAGCAGAATTAGCAGTGTAAAGGATATCCTTCGTCGGATCGAACGCCAACCCCCCGTCAAGGCCAGCCAGATTTTCCACAGCTTTAAAATTGCGATCCATCACAGCGATGCCACCGTTTAATTCCATTGCAATTAGCGAACCGTTGCGGTTAACCGCAGATAAAGTATCGGTGTGAAAAGAGTTAGTTTCATTCTTGGTGGGAAATGTGTTTGTCACAGCATCGTAAGTAAAGATCGGGCCGCTGGTAATATTGGATTCAGTCATGAAAAACAGATTGCGATCGCTGCTGCGGTGAATGTGCGTGTTCTGTGTTACTTGGCCAAACGTTGTGGCATCCAATCGCTGCGTTAAAGTATCGGTAGCTAAATTCAGTTCCCAGAAAGGACCGCCGATGCGCGTGCTCACCATCCCCCTGCCGTTGGAACCAATTGCCACGTCCCAAGTAGCGGCCTCTCCAAAAGCGAGAGTGTAAGGAATATTGGTAACAGTCCCGCTAGCGAGATTTACCTTGCGAATCAAACCTTGCGTCCCGCTAGCTCGATCCTCAGCAACGTACAAAGCGCTACCATCTGGAGTAATGTCAGCACCGTTTAATGAAGTGCCAACAGCCAGCGGCGCTAACAGTGTCTGCGTAGCGATATCGTACCGCTGCACGGTTCCCGTGCTAGTCGTGATGTAAAGCAAATTCCGCGTTGGATCGAAAACGCGATCGCGACCGTTAGCAACAGGAATCAGAACGCTTGGCGGCGCGCCGCTGAGACCGGGGAACGTTTGCTGCGAACCGGGTTGCAGCACTTCCGCAACTGTATAAGTTCTCGGCCCGGCCAAACTCGCAAAGGAATAATTGCCGCTAGCATCCGTTGTCGTAGAAGTTTCCCCCGCGTCTAATACGCGATTTTGGTTAGTGTCGAGAAAAACAGTCCAGCCTGCAATGCCCGGTTCGCCAGCAGTTAGTGCCCGATCGCGGTTTGAGTCATTCCATTTTGTACCTCGAATTTCGTTTAGCTGTGCGGTTTGCTGTGCGGTTTGTCTGTTGCCAAAGTTGACATTCTCAGCCAGTTGATTGGCAGCAAGATTAACAGTTTGCGCTTGGGGAATGTTTGACCCCCCAGGTAAACTCAAAACCCTCACGCCGCTTGGAGTTGATAGAAACAGCAATTTTCCATCACCGCTGACAGACATCACCCCGCTGTCAAAGGGTGTAGAGGCAGGCACATTTTCCCCAATATCGAGGCTAAACAACTGAGTCCAAGTATTCGTATTGAAGGCAATGATTCGATCGGTTGTGGAATTCACGGCATAGAGAATATCTTTGGTTGGGTCGAAAGCCAAGCCGCCATCCACATTATTGAGGGTGGTAATTGTTCCGAGGCTTGGGTTTCGGATAGAAATGCCAGCCCCTAATTCTAAAGCAATTAACGTACCGTTGCGGCTGACCGCAGATAGAGCGCTGTCATGAAATATGTTGGTGGTTTCCGCACTGCTGGGAAAGGTATCGGTTGTGCCGTTGTAGGTAAAGATTGGGCCGTTGGAACTGTTGGATTCAGTCATGAAAAACAGACTGCGATCGCTGCTGCGGTGGATGTGCGTGTTCTGTGTGACATTCCGTCGATTTGTTAAAGTATCAGTAGCTAAGTTGATTTCGCGCAATGGCGTCCGACCAGAACCTTCAAAAGTCGTACTCGTCATTGCTTTACCGTTAGCTGCGATCGCCACATCCCAGGAACCGCCTTCCCCGCGTTCAAGATTGTACGGGAGGTTAGTAACCGCACCGGTGTTGAGACTTACCTTGCGGAAGAAACCCTGCACTCCGCTGCGCTGGTTTTCAGCAACGTACAAAGCGCTGCCATCGGGGGTAATATCGACACCGTTTAAGGAATTGCCCACCTCAAGGGGTGCCAGCCAAGCGTTAGCACCGAAGTCGTATCGCTCTACTGTTCCCTTGTTAGTGGTAACGTACAGTCGATTGCGGGTGCGATCGAAAACGTGGTCTCGGCGAGTTGGCAGGGGAATCAGAAAGTTTGTCGTTGCCCCTGTGCTGATGCCGGGGAATGTTTGCTGCCAGCCAGCTTGCAACTGTTCGGCAACGCTATAGTTGCCAGCGGGCAAACCGGTAAAAGTGTAATTGCCACTAGCATCTGTAGCAGTAGAAGTTTCGCCAGCATCCAGCACGCCGTTTTGGTTAGTGTCGAGAAAGACAGTCCAACCTGGGATGCCGAGTTCGCTAGCGTCTCGGAGGCCGTTGCCGTTTGAGTCATTCCACTTGCTGCCGCGAATCTCGGCATCGTCGTTTTGAATTGTGAGTACGGCAGTGGGGTTTACTGTTCCTGCGACTCCGCCGTTGGTGAAATTGGCAAATGACAGCGCTACTGTCTCGTCGGATTCGTAAGTGACATCGCCTAATACCTGAATCGGTACAGTTTTACTTGTCTCCCCTGCTGCAAAATTAACGGCAATTGGCCCTGTTTGCACGTCGCTGCCAATTGTCGCGGGATTGGCTGCACCTGCTGCCAGGACTACATTTACACTTGAAGTTGTAGATGTGCCTCCCGATCGCGTCACCGTCACGACATTGGCTGTGTTAGCCGCATTCCCTTCAGGCACGTTAAAAGTAGCCGCACTGAAATTATAGGTAGGGGGAGTATCGTCGTCGGTAATGGTAGCGGTTACCGTGCCTGCTGTACCTGAACTATAGCCAGTCCCTGCTGTCACAGTTAGTTCGATCGTCTCGTTAGGTTCATTAGCAATATCGGCAATTGGAGTTAGCTGTACTGTGGAGGTTGCGGAATTCGCTGCAAACGAAACTGTTCCGGTGGCTGCACTAAAAGTGGCGGCACCCGACTGAGTGTAATCATTGGTAAAACTAGCTGTTCCGCCAACCGAGAAACTAACTGTCAGCGGTTGAGACAGCGACGAATTGACGCTATCGGTGCGGGTAAAGGTGTAGGCGATCGCGCTGCCGCTGTCTTCGATCGCGCTGGGGGGCGAAACTGCTAGCGTCACCTGGGCATCTAAGGGCCTCGGTGTTGGCGTCGGCGTCGGCGTATTGCTTGGTGTTGGCGTTGGTGTCGGCGTTGGTGTTGGCGCTGGCGTTGGTGTCGGCGTTGGTGTCG
>JAUBOG010000020.1:0-14040 GCA_036700105.1 Microcoleus occultus BM001215583 | reverse complement strand
GTGAAGGATGGCGTTGGTGTTGGCGCTGGCGTTGGTGTCGGCGTTGGTGTTGGCGCTGGCGTTGGTGTCGGCGTATCGCTTGGTGTTGGCGTCGGCGTCGGCGTCGGCGTATCGCTTGGTGTTGGTGTATTGCTTGGCGTTGGTGTCGGCGTATCGCTTATGGAACTAATAGAAGTAAGTTCGCTGGTAAATTTAGAGGCTGTAATTTCACTGCTGTTAACTCCTTTTAAAATGGCCAGATACTCGCCAGTAAGTCGATCTTGAATTACTGCATCGTTTGCCAAATCGCCACTGCCTTGATAAATACTCAAATCTTGAAATGTCAAGTCGCCGTCCAGTCCAATTAAGTCACATTCTAGATCGAAGTCGGTAATAACATCAGCATCAGAGAGATTTGTACCGCCAGTAAAAATGTCGGTAACTCCATTATTAACTCTGCCGATCGCAAACAAATCGCAACCTCCGCCACCTGTTAAAATATCGCCAGATAGATCGCCAAAAAGGACATCATTTCCTTCGTCTCCAAATAAGCGATCGCGATCCCTCCCGCCGCGAACAGTGTCATTGCCCGAGTCGCCGTAAATGACATCATTGTCCCTATCTCCGAATATCTGGTCATCTCCTTTTCCTCCACGTACCGAGTCATTATCCTTGCCGGCGTAGATAGTATCGTTATCTTGTTCGCCGTTAATGTCGTCATTCCCTCGGTTGCCCCACAGCAAGTCGCTTCCTTCGCCACCAAGGAGAGTATCGTTACCGCTATAGGCTTTGATGATGTCGCCGAATCGCGAACCAGTCAGAAAATCCTGTTCCTGCGTTCCCTCAAAAGTAGGCATTTTAGGTTCAACCGATCGAAAATTTGAATGCTCTAGTTTACCTTGTGTAAGGGTCGTATACAGAGAGTAAAACGCTGCGTCTCCCTCACCCTGATTGCCATCGGAGTCTACGGAGACGCGGGTGATGGCATCGGCTAAAAGATCCTGGTAGTTCGCCATTACTGCTGGTTCAAAGGCTAACGGGGTCTTGATTTGCCCGATCGCACATTCCAATTCCCACTCCCCGCCGAGTTCCGCACAGCCAATCAGCTTGGCGGAAGCAGCGACATTTGCACCCGTCAGCAAAGCTATCCGTTGAATGAACCCAACCTCTCCTCCCTGCCCTTCTCCCCTCTCCTGGCAGCCCTGAATGCGGTTGGGATCAAATGCCACATTGCAACCGTAAATCAGCAGATCCGCACCATCTAAAGCGCCCCGCCACTGCTGCAACAAACTGCTATATTTGTCTAAATTATCGCGATTTAACTGGGCGTTCCCCAGTTTCAAGCTACCTGGGCTACCGTGCGAAACAATGTGAACGCTGGTAATGCCGATGCGCGTGTCCAAAACTTCGCTAATTTGCTTTACTCCGTTTCGCCCGCGATCGAGAATTATCGCTTCAATTCCCGGTTTGATCCCCTTCACCAGGTTTTCCCAGTCTTCAACAGCGGGGTCAACGAACATAATTTCCGAAAATCGCACCTTGCTGAAGCGACGCGCCTCATTCTTAGCATCTAGGGGCTGAAGATTAGCCGTTGATAAGTTATTCATCTGATTATTTTTTGAGATTTTTTTTAACAAAGTAGAATAAACCACTGATTTTCTATACTCCAAAACTGGTTAACAATAGATAAGTAAGTAGGCGCTGTCAAAGTCAACTATTGAGTCAATTTTTCTGTTGCCTGTTACTCGTGCAAAAAAAGGTTGTTTTAGGCGATCGCTCCCAATTTAGTAAAGTGGTGTTCTCGATCTCATTCTGAGCAGCGTTTGCCTGATCGACCAGTCGCATCTTTGAGTGTCACTCATTTAAGGGATAAGATATCCTAGTTTGTTTAGGTCACTACAACCAAGACAGATCCAGCCGTATGGTAATCATGCAGCCAAGATTGTGTGACTACAGATCGAATGCGCGATCGGATTCGATCGGACTCTTGTTTCCCATATCTCTAGAATGTCCTGCGTAAATGTCGCTAACTGCTCAATCTGGCTGCTCATTTTGCTCAGCCTCGCTGCTCATTTTGCTCAGTTTGCTCAGTTTTCTAAGTAAAAACTCACAGTATTTGTGTAACAAAATCTGACAAAAACTAGGTATCATCCCTTGAGTCAGCGATAATATAAGGGAAATTGCAACTAGATTAAGGATGAGCATGGCTTCTCTGAAAATGTCCGCTGAAGGGTTCCAAATTCTGGAAAGAGCACGACGGCAGAAACGATGGGACAAAGCAGCAGAAGTCTTGTGCAGCGATGCTTTAACCTCAAAAGCTACTTTGAGACGGTTTTGGGCAAAACAACCAATTCAACACGATACTTTTATTAGAATTTGTCAGACTTTAGGAATTGAAAATTGGGAAGCAGTTGTCGATCGCACTCCAGAAAACAGTATCCCCGGTAACAAAACAGAGGGATCGCAAATCCCGAATCCTCTGAGTTTTAGGCTGCCAGAAAAGTTGCCCCCAGTTAGAAATTTTGCAGGGCGAATTCAAGAACTCGAAACTATCAAAAATCAACTGCTAGATCCCGATACCAGAGCAATTACAATTACATCCGTCTGCGTTGTCGGCTTTGCAGGTATTGGGAAAACAACTCTCACTTCTCAATTAGTCCGTCAACTTCAGTCAGAAACAACACACTTTACGGCTGTAGCATGGGAATCTTTGCGTTCTGCTACAGGTATTGCCCCTGGTTTTGATTGGATTGTTGACTCGCTGTTGTTTACCCTCTCCAGCGGGGCAATTTCGACCGCCACTACGGTTCAAGATGATTATCTGAAAAAAACAGCAAGGCTGATCGAGTTACTCAAAAAACAGCCTTGTTTAATAGTGCTGGATAACGTCGAGACACTCTTGCAAACTGGACAGGCAAATCGAGCGGGATATTTTGCTGCATCCTGCGCTGAATATGCTTGGCTGTTCAAACAGTTAGCAGAAACAGAACATCAAAGCAAAGTCATATTTACCTGTAGGGAAAACTTGGCAGAATTGCCCTGTCGCGCCACTAAAACTATCTCTCTGGGCGGATTGGATCTCGATGCTGCTGTGGCCCTACTGCACAGTTTTGAGCTATCAGCTACTGATTCAGAATTAAACGCGCTAGCTGAAGCTTATCAAGGACATCCAAAAGCTTTGGAGATGATTGGGGCCTTGATTCGGGATGACAGTGAATTTCAAGGAAAAGTAGAGAGGTTTTTGCGCGATCGCAGTTGGCTGCTAATTCGAGATATTGAAAATTTAATCGATGAAGCGTTAATCCGTTTGAGCGAACCCGAAAAAACTTGTCTGCTGCGAATTTCTGTGTGTCAACTATCAGAATATCCGCTAACTTTGGCAGTAATTGCAGCCCAGATGCCAGAGTTGAGCGAATATGACTTAAAAGAAAATGTCATCCTCGCTTTAAAACGCCGACAATTTCTCGACTACGATCGCCAAAGGGAATCTTACCAATTGCATCCCTTAATTCAAGAAAAAGCCCATCGCTTGCTGTGTCAAAATCCTGAAAATTTCCGCACCGCTAATCAGCAAGCATACCGCTACTTTCTGAATATTCCCCTGAAGCCTAAAACTGAATGGAAAAGTATTCATAATATTAAACCGCTGCTGTTAGCACACTATCATGCCTGTCAAGCAGAGGATTGGGATGAAGCTGCGATCGCAATTTCCGATGCTTGCGAGTCTATGCGCTACTGGAGCCATTTTAAACTCTTGATATATTTGTACGACAAATTGATACCAGTTGATTGGAAAGAAGGAGGACAATTAGTAACTTCGGCTGCAACTCATCTGGATATTTTGTGTCAGCTTGGTTTAGTCTACCAGTCGATCGAACAATTTGAGATTGCCAGCGAATATCTACAGCAAGGTTTGTATATTTTCCGAAAAAATAAAAATAAAAAAGCAGAGGCAATAACTTTATTTTACATATCAAATGGTCATAATTATATAGAAAATTACCAAAGCGCAATTAAATGTTTGGAGGAGTCTTTAGCAATTTCTATTGAAATCGGAGACTACGAAATTGAATATAAAGTATTAAATACTCTTGGATATATTAACCATGACAAGGGCAGCTATAATTTAAATTTAGCGATCGCATATTTTAGCCAAGCTTTAAAAGTTGCTATTCAAAACAGCTTTACCGAAGGAGAAGCTCTCGCATTTGCTAATTTGGGTAATACATACATAGGATTGAAAAAGCACGATTTAGCCATCAATTATTTGAACCAGTATATAGCGATAATCTCCCATAAACAAAAGGAAATTAAATGTACAACTTATCTGCTTACCGAACAGGGTGATATTTGTGCAAATATCCATAAATATAAAATGGTAATAAGTTGGGTGCAAGAGGATTTAAAAAGTTATATGAATTGGGCAGATAAAGCGGAAAATACATATCAGATTAAATGTTTAGTTACAGCGCATAATGGACTCGAAGAATGTCAAAATTCTTTCGATATTTTCAGTGAATGTATTAAGGTTGAAAGTGATGGGAATTCCCGGCATAAGGCAGATATAGTGTATAAATTGGGCAAAAAAATTCAGAATATCAGAAAATTTGAGCAAGCAATTAAAAATATTCAAAGTAGCGAGATGCTGTCCAACAATATTGACAGAAATGCTGGGGGCGAGAGTGCGGATACTTTAAAGGTACTCGTAGAGTTAGCAAAAACTATGCTGAGGTGCGTAATTGGCATACAGCCAACGATCCAATATTACCTAAATCAAGCCGAGGAAATTTGTAAAGAACAACAGCTACCGCTGCTGACAGATATCCAAAAACTTCAAGCAGATTTGCAATAAAATTAACAGATTACGAATTAATACCAGATCGCTATGCTAATTAAACCCCTCTCCAGATTTTCAATGATTTGTACGATCGCGATCGCCCTTCTCCTCCTCGGCCCCAATCCAGCCAAAGCCGAATCGCGGGAACAAGCTGTGGATAGATTAACGGACTTCCTATTCTACAAGGTTAATCCTCAACTAAACAACCGCAAACTGCAAGCGGACGATCGCGAATATAGCAATCAATGGCACAGATTGCGCGAGGCGATCGATCCGCGAGTCAAGTCGGTACAAGAAGTCTGCTTTAGGCCAGCCCCGGGGGAGACAGGATGGGAATTCACCACAATTAACGGCGAAACCTACGAACAAACTTACGATCGCCTTGCAGATACAATTTTTTACAGCCGCCATCCTCAAAGGACGGGACAGCCAATTCCTAAAAACGATAAAATTAGCACCAGTGAATGGTCAGCAATTCGACGCTATATGTTTATTTCCAATTGTGGACTGTAACACTGGATCGCCTTATTATGCTAATTAAATCACTATCAATAATGTACAATATGCACCCTAAATTGTATATAATTGAGTTAAAAAGCGAACCAAACATTCTATAGCAAAACAAAAGTATAAAAAAATGGGCAGAGTTACCGCAACAATAACCGTCACCAATGAAGTAGACAAGATGCTAGCAGAAAGAGGCTTTATCCCCGCAGAGCAAATACGCTCTATAACCATCGATAATGTCTTAGTCGATACAGGCGCAACTCGACTCTGTTTGCCAGCAGATATTATCGCTCAGCTAAGCTTGACTCTAGTTGGTGAAATTCAAGGAAATACAGCAATAGGAGCCAGACAATTTCGTCTGTTCAAAAATGTTGGTCTTGCCGTGGCTGGACGGGAAGGCCGATATGATTGTGTAGAAATTCCCGCAGGAGAAGAACCTTTACTCGGCTTAATTCCCCTCGAAGATTTGGGTTTAGAACCGGACTTAAAAAATCAGCGGTTGATTGTTTTGCCGGCGGAGGGAATGCAAAGCTATATTCGTGTATAAAATCTCGATAATTTTCACCCCTTACTCTTAGTCCGCGCAGGCGGATTTCGTTTGTATAGACGCGATTTCAATCGCCGATTTATTTAGGAGTTAAGGAACCCGGATTTGATATGATAAGTAATATCCAGAAATAATATTATATTTTTGCACTAAAATGTCAGTCACTACTCATCAATTAATTCAGTGGAAACAGCAAGGGCGTGCAATTGTCGCCCTGACGGCCTATGATTATGCGATCGCCCAACTGATCGACCAAGCAGGCGCAGATATCATCCTCGTCGGCGATTCCCTCGCCATGCCCATATTAGGCTACGAGACAACCCTACCCCTAACCCTCGATGAAATGCTGCACCACGCTAAAGCAGTGCGTCGCGGTGTGAAACAAGCATTAATTGTTGTCGATTTGCCGTTTTTGACTTATCAAGAAAGTCCCCAGCAAGCCATGCACTCGGCGGGAAGAGTTTTGAAAGAAACTGGCGCTCAAGCTGTAAAATTGGAAGGCGGATATCCAGCAATGGCGGCGACTGTTTCGCAACTCACATCGGCGGGAATTCCGGTGATGGGACACGTCGGTTTAACGCCGCAATCGGTACACCAACTCGGTTACAAAAAACAAGGCAAAACTGTGGAAGCGGGAGAGAGGATTTTGCAAGAGTCGATCGCCCTTCAAGAAGCCGGTGCATTTGCGATCGTATTAGAACACATTCCCGCAGATTTAGCAGCTCAAATTACTCAAAAGTTAACCATTCCCACAATTGGCATCGGCGCGGGCCCCCACTGCGACGGACAAGTTTTAGTTACTTCCGATTTGTTGGGACTTTCGGAAAAACAGCCGCCTTTTGCAAAAGCTTATGTCAATTTGCGAGAGACAATTACTCAAGCTGTAACAGATTATTCTCTAGAAGTTAGAGAACGAAAATTTCCTAATTCGTAAAGATTTTATAGTTGGGCGGGCGGGTTTAGGAAATTGCGGGTTTTTGCCAATTACTGTCGGTGAAACCCGCCCTGCAACTTTTTAGAAAGCGTGCTATATCTCAGCAATAACAAAGTTTGACAAAGTTTGACATTCCTGCTAAAATCAGCTTAAATACATCACAACCTCAACTCAGCTATGAATGTATCGCTGACACCTGAAGAGTGAAAAATTTGTTCGGCAAAAAATCAACACTGGCAGGTATTTATCGGCTAGTGAAGTAATTCGGGAAGCATTGCGACTGCTTGAAGAGCGAGATATCCAGCGTCAAATGCGGATCGAAAAACTTCGCCGAGAAGTGGCTGTCGGTATTGAGAAATCGGACAGAGGAGAAACTTTTGATGGCGAAGAAGTAGTTGCAGAACTTCTGGAAGAAATAGAATTAGAAGAGCGGGCTATCAATGAGTAGGTATTTTCTCAGCACTCAAGCTAAGTGTCAGTAACTCAGCTCTAAAGAGACTGAGCTTGTAAGAAATTGCAAGCTATGCTGACCAGCCTAATACCTTAGAGGTCTACGTTATTTGAGTCACGACACCAGGCGAATGCGAAGCTAGTTCCCTGCTCTGTCATCTGCAACTAAACAGTCTTAAAGTCACTGAGGCAGTGTTGCAGGTTTAAAAAGCTCTTATAACCTTGGCGAAGCTAACATTACACGCAAGTGGAGGGACACAACAATGTCCAACTTTATTTTCGTACTTGATACAAACAAAAGACCGCTAACACCTTGCAAGCCTTCAATGGCTCATAAGTTGTTAACTGCCGGCAAAGCCGCTGTTTTTAGACGGTTCCCATTCACAATTATTCTCAAAAAGGTGGTAACAGCAACTATTGAATCAATTAGTCTCAAGTTAGATCCAGGTTCTCAAACTACTGGCATCGCTTTACTATTCGACTCAAAAGTAATTTTTGGCGCTGAACTAACTCATCGAGGTCAAGCCATCAAAGCAAGTCTTGATTCCCGTCGCGCACTGCGTCGAGGAAGACGAAGCCGTCATACTCGCTACCGCCAAGCAAGGTTTTTAAACCGTACCCGCCAAAAAGGTTGGTTAGCACCATCCTTGCAGCACCGGGTAGAAACCACACTAACTTGGGTTAACAAGTTACGCAGACTTGCACCAATCAGTTTGATCGTTCAAGAGCTTGTCAGATTTGACCTGCAACAACTAGAAAATCCTGAAATTTCAGGGGTCGAATACCAACAAGGCGAACTACAAGGTTACGAAGTCCGTGAATATCTGCTCAACAAATGGAACAGAAAATGTGCTTACTGTAGTGCCGAAAACGTACCTTTGCAAGTTGAACACATTCATCCAAAAGCCAAGGGTGGAAGCAATCGAATTTCTAATCTCTGCCTTGCTTGCGAGAAGTGCAACCAGAAGAAAGGTACTCAAGATGTTCAGCAATTTTTAGTTAAAAAACCTGACATTTTGAAGCACATTCTTGCACAAGCAAAACGTCCGCTCAAGGATGCTGCTGCCGTGAATTCGACTCGATGGGCGCTGTGCTCTCGACTGAAAGAAACGGGGTTGCCCGTCTTAACTGGTTCAGGTGGACTGACAAAGTTTAATCGTACTCGACTGCAACTACCTAAAACTCATTGGCTTGATGCTGCTTGTGTCGGTCAACTTGAATCATTGTCTGTAGTAACGAGTAAACCATTGCTAATCAAGGCGACTGGACACGGAACTCGTCAAATGTGCCGCACAGACAAATTTGGCTTTCCATCTCGGTACGTTCCGAGAAACAAGTTTGTCAAAGGTTTTCAAACGGGCGACATTGTAAAAGCAGTCGTTACCAGTGGCAAGAAAATTGGTGAATATGTTGGTCGAGTTGCGGTTAGATCGACGGGTTCGTTTAATATCTCGGCATCAGAATTGATGCAAGGGATTAGCCATAAATACTGCAAAATTGTTCATCACAAAGATGGCTACAATTACTCATTTTGAACTTGAAGATTCACGGCGATTGAAATCGCCGGCTCGTTTTCCTCTCAGGACTGAAGTCACGCTCGTTTCCCACTTACCGAATGTTTTTTATGATTTGAGGGAGATTAAAAATTATATTGCTCGCGATAATATTGCAGCAGCGAGGCGTTTTGTTGAAACCTTTAGAAACCAATGCAATTTAATTGCCAAATCTCCTAGAATGGGACGGAATTATGAATAACTAGCACCGGGATTGCGCGGTTTTATTATTGGAAACTATATCATCTTCTACCGTCCGATTGAAAATGGGATTGCAGTTGAACGCCTGCTGAGTGGCTACCGCGATCTAGAATCTCTATTATCTGAGAATGGCGACAACTAATTGACATTTAAAATTAGTTTATCGCCTTCTCTGCCCAGAATCGATCGCATTTTTAAAATCGAACGATCCCTAATTTATCTAATCCCCAGACTGGCTCTTTTCCTCCTTTTCCTTCTCCTTCTGGTCAGCTTCATCATCAGATTGACCGATGCCATCCTTAAAACTCCGCAGCGTTTTGCCCAAAGCATTTCCCAACTCGGGAATTTTTTTGGGTCCGAAAATTAGAATAGCGACTACCGCAATAATGCCCATTTCGGGCAATCCTAGACCAAACATACACTCATCTCCTGTAAATCTTTCTCGATCGCGCGTCGATCTGCTGATATCCTTAAAAGTATCTACCTTTTGTCCTGCATCCTGCAACAGTAGAATCAATTTTTATTAAGCCATCGCCTGATAAATTAGAAATGTTAGAAATATCCCAGCCTTCCCTGCGCGAGCAACAGCACCATCTCATCCGCGAGTTAGCAGACCGGATGGAAGCAGTATGGCATCGCTATCTCGACCTCGAACCCTACCACCTTCCCGCTGAGTTGGGATATATAGAAGGGCGCTTGGAAGGAGAAAAACTGATCGTAGAAAACCGCTGCTATCAAACGCCCCAGTTCCGCAAAATACATTTGGAACTGGCAAAAGTCGGGCCGCTGCTTGACATTTTGCACTGCGTGATGTTTCCCAGGCCGAATTACGCTTTGCCGATGTTCGGTACGGACATCGTAGCAGGCAAAGGTCAAATTAGTGCCGCGATCGCCGACCTTTCTCCCCTGAATGCCGATCGAACTTTATCGGAAACCTACCGAACCCAGCTAAAACCTCTGCCGGTCAACCAATTTTCTTGTCCCCGCCAAATTCCCGAGTGGGGCGATATTTTTTCGGAATTTTGCCTGTTTGTGCGCCCGGATTCGATCGAAGAAGAAAGCAGATTTCTCGACATAGTTGAATCCTACGTTGAAATTCACTGCAAGTTAGCAGTCGCTGCCGAACCAGTCTCTGCCGCTGAAGCATCGAAAATTGCAGACGCTCAAATTTACTACTGCACCCAGCAGCAGCAAAACGACAAAACCAGGCGCGTACTCGAAAAAGCTTTCGGTTCAGATTGGGCGGAACATTACATGAGTGAGGTGCTTTTTGATTTCCCTAAATAGTTGAGATATGTTTACAATACTTCTGGAGGCGAGGGCAAAAATTCGATCGGGAAGTCACCTACCTCATATGTCATGGGAAAGGAATCAAAAGTCAAGAATAAATCATTCTTAAAACCTCCAGGCCGAGGAGTCCTAGGTTTAGCGATTGCAGTCACAGTCATTACCACAGCAGTGGGTTTTTGGCAAGTATCTGAAGTTAGAAAAGCTCAAGAGTTAAAGGCAGCAGCAGCAGCAACCGCTAGTGCAACCGCAGCAGCCACCCGCAACAGCGTCACGGCTTTGGGTAGGTTGACTCCCCTTGGAGAAGTGATCAAATTGTCTGCGCCTTCGGCGTCGGAGGGAGCGAGAATTGAAATATTAAAGGTGGAAGAGGGCGATCGAGTCAGTCAAGGACAGATCGTAGCAGTTCTCGATACGCGCGATCGGCTCGAAGCAATCCTCCAACAAGCCGACAAAGAAGTCAAAGTCAAACAAGCAGAACTAGCGAAAGTTCAAGCAGGCGCAAAAACAGGCCAAATCGGCGCCGGGAAAGCCGAAGTTGCCAAATCAGAAGTTCAACGCCAAAGGGAAACCGAAGGCGAAGCAGCCAATGTCGCCCGCTTAGAAGCTCAACTGCGAAGAGAAACCGAAGCCGCGCAAGCTAACGTCGCTAAATTTGAAGCGCAACTGCAAAGAGAAACCGAAGCCGAACAAGCTAATCTTGCCAAATTTGAAGCGCAACTGCAAAGAGAAACACAAGTGCAGCAAGCCAAACTCGCGAGGCTAGAAGCTCAACTGCGCGGCGAAATTACTGCTCAAAATGCTACAGTCGATCGGCTAAAAGCCGAATTAGCCAACGCCCAAGCCGAGGAAGAGCGGAACAAAGAACTCTCCGAAACAGGCGCAATTTCTGCTTCCGCCTACGACACCAAACGCTTAGCAGTAGAAACGGCTCGCCAGAGAGTCAAAGAAGCTGAAGCTATATTAGAAAAAACAGTCCAAACTTTGCGAGAAGAGATAGTCGAAACTCAAGCCACAGTCAAACAAAAATTAGAAACAGGTCAGCAAGAAATCAATCAATCCCGAGCCAATCTCAAACGCAAATTAGAAACAGGCAGAGAGGAAATAAATCAAGCCCGAGCTACCTTAAATCAAAAGATAGAAACAGGGCGAGAACAAATCAATCAAGCCGAAGCAATGCTCAAACAAAAAGCAGAAACCGGCCAAGAAGAAATCAATCAAGCTCAAGCCAATCTCGACCAAATAGCCGAAGTCCGTACCGAAGACGTGCAAGCCGCCCAAGCAGCCGTCGAAAGTGCGATCGCCACCCGACAAAAAGCCCAAGTAGACTTAAACTTAAGCTACGTCAAAGCACCCGTATCCGGCTCCGTCCTCAAAGTTCACACCCGACAAGGAGAACGCATCAACACTGACAACGGGATAGTAGAACTAGGCCGCACCGATCAAATGTACGCCATCGCCGAAGTCTACGAAACAGACATCGCGAAAGTGCGAAACGGCCAGCGCGCCACAGTCACCAGCCCGGTTTTTGCCGGCACGCTAGAAGGAACAGTCGCCCGCATCGGCAAACAAATCGGCAAAAAAGATGTCCTGAACACCGACCCCGCCGCTGACACCGATGCTAGAGTTGTAGAAGTAAGAATTCGCCTCAATCCCGAGTCGAGCAAAAAAGTTGCAGCCCTGACAAACTTACAGGTTGAAGTTAAAATAGACATCTAAAAAACCGATTTATGCTCGATAATCAATTTGTGTATCTGTGTCAAGATATGTGTGCCTTCTAGCTTCCGTCAACATCAGAATGAACACTCAATAATTAATCAGTGTATCCGTGTCAAAATCCGTGTAGTGCCTTCCTTCATTAAACCTTATGGCAAAAATACCGCTAGCTTGGGCACAATTAACCCGCGAAAAAATGCGTTTAGTAATCGCGCTAGCCGGCATTGGCTTTGCCGACTTGCTGATGTTTATCCAGTTTGGATTTAGAGATGCGCTGTTTGAAAGTTCCATCAGCTTTCACTCGCAATTAAAAGGAGATATTTTTATCACAAGCACCCAGTCAACGGCTTTAATAGCCATGAAAAGTTTCCCCCAACGGCGTTTGTATCAAGCTTTGAGTTTTAATGGCGTTACCGGAATCAGCCCGGTATATCTAGGCTTTGGTTTGTGGAAAAATCCCGCACCAGACAAAAATAATACCCGCCAATTGATGGTCATCGCTTTTGACCCCAATCGTCCCATCTTTGAGCTGCCGGAAATCAAAGATAATTTGGACAAAATCAAAATTTCAGATGTCGTTTTATTCGATCGAGCTTCGCGCCCGGAATTTGGACCAGTAGCGGAATATTTCAAGCAGGGAAAGCCTGTGGAAACTGAAATAGACAACCGCCGCGTTACTGTAGAGGGGTTATTTACTTTAGGAGCATCTTTCGGCGCTGATGGCAATATTATTACCAGCGATTTGAACTTTCTGCGGATTTTTCACAGTAGAAGAACTAGAGGCTTAATTGATGTCGGAATTGTCCACTTGCACCCGGGAACTGATGTCAAGGGAGTGATTGCCAAAATGAGGGCAACTTTGCCCCAAGACGTGACAATTGCTTCTAAAGAAGAGTTTGTAGCTTTTGAGAGAAAATATTGGGAGGAAAGCACGGCGATCGGGTTTATTTTCACTCTCGGCGCGTCTATGGGATTTATTGTCGGCATCGTGATTGTCTATCAAATTCTCTATACTGATGTTACCGACCATTTGCCAGAATACGCTACGCTGAAGGCGATGGGATATAAAGACAGTTACTTTTTGGGTGTGGTTTTTCAAGAAGCTTTGATTCTCGCAATTCTTGGCTATTTGCCCGGACTTGGAATTTCTGTGGTGCTGTACAATTTAGCGAGAACTGCTACGAGTTTGCCGATGTACATGACTTTGGGGAAAGTTGTAACTGTGTTTGTCATGACAACAGTTATGTGTTTTGTATCGGGGGCGATCGCAGTTAGGAAGTTGCAGGCGGCCGATCCGGCAGATATTTTTTAAGTGGTGGGACACGCTAATTATAGTAGTCTGTAGGCTGCGTCGCTGCGAGATATTGGAGAGAACTTGCAGATTTAAGGGTGGCGGCGTACCTGACACGGGAACTCAAATTGTGTGTACCGCGTATATAGGTCATATGCTGTATAGTGACACACGCAAAATTATTGAGTAACAAAAATGCCAATACCAAAGCCGCACTATTCTGCAAGCTGGATTTATCTACTTCTTGCTGTCGTTTTAGAGGCAGCAGGCACTATTTATATGAAATTATCAGATGGTTTCACAAAAATTATCCCCTCGATTTTGATGCTAATTTTTTATGGCATTAGTTTTGTATTTTTAAATCTAGCCATTAAAAAATTAGACGTAAGCGTAGCTTATTCAATTTTCTCCGGTTTGGGGATTGCTCTTGTCACTATTGGAGGCATTTTCTTTTTTAAAGACCCGATCACGGTTTTTAGACTCACTGCCATTTCCCTAATCATCATCGGTGTGATTGTTTTGAATTTTACAGGTTTATCTCATTAAACAGGATCGAGAAGAAGTTAAGATAGTGTCGAGTGAACGAGGGTAATCTCTCGCTAAAAAGATGTCAAAAACGTTATCCTTTAAAAAAGTATCCGTCTCGATCGCGCATCGAAAATCGTCAAATCCTTTCCCCCTCTTCCATAGGTGTCAACTTAAGCTCAAACGTAATAGCGGTCTGCTGTTTGACGATTA
>JAUBOG010000209.1:0-10624 GCA_036700105.1 Microcoleus occultus BM001215583 | reverse complement strand
AAAGTCCCCCTTTTTAAGGGGGATTTAGGGGGATCTGGACTCAGGTAAAAACGAGCTTTTTCAAGGGTTTCAGCCTTAAGTTGACACGAAGAAGGGCAGTGCCGCGCCCCCACAAACCCGCGAATTTGTTTGTGTTGGGGACTCTACAGGAGATGTTTGCGGTTTGTGTTGAATGCTATGATCGGGCTGCTCGCGGACACAGTCAAATATTCCCACCTACATCCCAACTTTTGCCCACTGCTGCCGCCAACTGCGCCGTCAACCGCCCCAAAACCATGCACCACCAATCCCAGCAGCACCGCCAAAAACACGCGACTCAGAAAAAAATTAAAACAGCTATTTTTTACTGTTTGACAGCCATGTTTTTCTGTTGGAGCACGGCGAATCTCGCTACAATTGCCCAAAACACAGGCACCGGCGGGCTGGGCGGGCAAGAAATGAGAAATTTGCTCGATCGGGGAAATCTCACCGAAGCGGTAAATAAAATCGAACAAGACTGGGAAGAAGACTATCAAAAATACTTTAAACAAGACTTTGCAGGCCGTGCGAAAACCGCCGAAGCAATATCAAAAACCCTCTCCCGCCTAGCAGCTCAAACCAAGAAAAAACCAGCTTTAATTTACGCCATCCCGCGTACAGACCAACTCGAACTAATCTTAATATTGCCCGATCGCCCGCCGATACACCGCAGCATCCCGTCAGCAAAACAAGAGGTACTGCTGGCATCCGTCAAAGAATTAAACAGCGAAATCACCAACCTCAGAAAAATAAACACCACCAGCTATCTAGAACCAGCCCAACAACTTTATCAATGGATAATTGCCCCCCTAGAAACAGATTTGCAAACAGCAAAAATTGAAACCTTGCTGTTCTGCGTCGGCGAAGGTTTGCGAACCGTACCCCTAGCGGCAATGCACGACGGACAGCAATTTCTGGTCCAAAAATACAGCCTCGCCCGCATCCCCGCCTTCAAACTCACAGACAGCAATTATGCCGACCTCAGAAACGCCCAAGTCCTAGCAATGGGAGCATCTGATTTCGCAGAAACGGCGGACAAACAACCGCTGCCGGCAGTACCGTTAGAATTGGGCGCGATCGCCCGACAGTGGCCAGGTCAATCCTTCCTCAACGAAGATTTCACCATAGTCAACTTGCAATCCCAGCGGCTGCAACAAAGATACGGAATCATCCACCTCGCCACCCACGCGGAATTTCGGCCGGGAACCCCAAATAACTCCTACATTCAATTTTGGGACACCCAATTAAGACTCGATCAAATGAGAGATTTAAAATGGAACAATCCGCCGCTCGAACTGTTAGTATTGAGCGCCTGCAGAACTGCCTTGGGAGACAAAGAAGCAGAACTCGGATTTGCCGGTTTAGCGCTGCAATCGGGAGCAAAATCGGCCCTCGCCAGCCTGTGGTACGTCAGCGATGCGGGGACTCTGGCGCTGATGACAGAATTTTACCAGCAGTTAAAAATCAGCGCGCCAAAAGACCCTCCAATCATTAAAGCTGAAGCGCTGCGCCGAGCGCAAATTGCGGCGATCGAAGGCAAAGTCAACATCGAAAACCGTCAACTGCGAAGTTCCAGGGGCGAAACTCCCTTGCCCCCGTCCATCCCCAAACTCGACAGCAAAGATTTATCCCATCCTTACTATTGGGCAGCTTTCAGCATAATTGGCAGTCCTTGGTAAGCTAGGACACGGCAGTGCCGTGTCCCTACAATCGCGGTAAGGACACAGCAGTGCCGTGTCCTTTATCTGATACTGAGTGCAACCGGAATTGAGATCGATTCCGCCCAATTTCTAGGCTTTGCCCGATCGGCGAATCAGGACACTTATCACTTGTCCCAGCTTTGGGCCTCGCTGCGGCGGACTCCAATCGCCAACAGCCGCAAATCCCAGCCGATATAAGGTGTGGATTGTTTCTAACACGGCCTTGCGGGAACCGACAACCGTGATTTGCACGACTTCTTGTTCGGATGCTGCTGATTTGTCATTGGGACGCTCGGACAAGTTATCGTCAGGCAAGAATTCCTGTGACATAATATGGTCTCCTGGTTTTTGGTTTTTTTTCTAGGAAAACCCAAAAACCCAGCCGCCCCGCACAGTAACGCAAGCAGGGCGGCTACAGAGAGTGTTAAGATTCTCAATTAGCCTCCAGACTGGTTAGCTCAGTTTGGCGGTTATGCTGTCCATTGCTGCTGGTAACAGCTTTGGGCAGTGCAACTAGATTTTCGGGCGACGCGGGCTGCTTCCTCTGCAAGCAAAGCAACCTTAATTTCATAGCGTAGCGGCTTTGGGGGGCCGCCGTCAATCGATTTGAGATTTTTGATTTGAGATGTTTGGTAAGTCGATCGCACGGCGAAGAGGACGATCGCACGGCGCGATAATTGTACGTAATATCCGTAGGGAAACGGCATTGCCGTGTCCGGGGCGCTCGCCGGCTTGACCGAGACAGGTGATAGGCTATAAAACATAAAGTAATTCAATATCTGTAGCTGTCGCTCAACAAACCACCAACTTGCGATCGAGCGGGAGCCTTCAAGGGGAAACTAAAGATGAAAAAATTAGAATTTTTGCTGCAGAAAGAAGGCGATCGCGCCTGGTTGCCCCTAGAAACCCCCGACGTGGAAATTCTAGAAGGCAAATACCGCGTCGTTGCTCGCATCCAGCATCCCAACACCGACATCGAAATTCGGATCGCCCATACATCCTTCGACGAATTGGCCCCCCAGCGGAAAGTCCAAAGCCGATCGGCCCGCACCAATCCCGAAGGATTAGTCGTGATCATTCCCTACACCCGTCTCAAACCCGGAATCTGGGAACTCTCCTGCTTGCCAGATCCGAGTTCGACACCAGCAAAACCTTGGCAGTACGGCGTTCAGTTGGAAGTATTGCCCGCAGAATCGGAAACCTCCGAACCCCTAGCGCCGATCGACTCCTCCGAACCCGCAGCATCCGCCTCAGATGCCGAAAAGCCAGCATCAGCCGATCGCCCAACCCCAGAAATCGCAGCACCGGTCGATCGGGCACCAACCCAACCAAGAGCCGACGCAGCACCGAATCCGCCCAAAATCTACCAATTCCCCAGTCCCCAAACTCCCCAACCCAAACCGGGCGTCAAACTCGAACTCCTGCTCGATCGAGAAACCTTCGTCACCCAACTCGGCCGCCCCCTAATCGTTTCCGGCAAAATCGACATTCCCCAGCCCCCCCAAAAAACCAGAAAAACAGCAACTCTCATCCCCGAATCCGAAGCGCTAGAACTCAAACAGCTCATCGGTTCAGCACAACTGCAAATTTACCTGCGCGACCCCCAAACCTCAAAAATTCTCGCCCAAATCCAGCAGCAGATGCCAGAACAAGCTCCTCCCTGCGTCTTCGCCTGCGTCACCTACATCCCAACCGAGTGCAAAAGCCGCCTAATTTTAGGAGAAGCAATACTCAGCAGCGGCAGCGTCACCCTAGCCACCAAGCTATTCACAATTACAGCCCGTTTGGAGCATCTGTTAGAGGCAATTAAAGAGAATTTTATCGAAGAAAAGCATCAAGCCGAACCGTCCCCAGCCACCTCAATCGCCCCTCGGAAGGCGACAAATCTATCCTTCCTCAAGCTAGTAGAAAAATCCTTAGACCCTGCATCCCCCGCAGAAGTCCCGAGAAACGAACCCTTACCCCCTCAGCTCAGTGTCCGCCAGACCCCAACAGGCGGGCTAGATTTGCCCGCATTCGGCAACAAACTGCCCGACAGCAGCCGATCGCAACTGCTCGCGGAAATCTCCAATTCGCCCCAAACTGCCGCACGGGCGATGGCTTACGCCCCGCTTCGCTACGACCCGCCAACCAAACCAGCAGACCAGCCAACTGCCCCTGAAACGACCGAAATCGGAGCGATCGACCAAAAACCAGAAAACAGCCCCGAACCAGAAAAAACAGCCTCAGAAGCCCAGCCAGCACCCACACAAAAAGCATTTCAAACCTTAAACGTCCAAAATAGATTTTGGTCGCGGCTGAGTTCCTTAGCCAGCAACATCGAATCCCCCGACTGGCTCAAAGCCACCACCCTTTCGCCCGCTGCCAAAGCCGACGCCAATAGCAGCCGCGAAATTGCCGCTGTCGAAGAAAGCAGCCCACAAGGGCAGCAACCCGAAAGCCGCGAAACAATTTCCGAACCCAAATCTAATAGCTGGGAATCGCGAGAATTTGTGGTGTTTGACGAACCCCCAGCGACGAAAAAAGCCGATCGAAAAACCGCAACTGTCGAAGCAGAACCAACTCCCCCGACTCCCTACGTTTTGCCAGAAGACGAGTTAGTACCGATGCCCGTTTTGGAATTGCCGCGCGCCGAAATCCTCGCGGGCGAGACTGTAAAAGTGCAAGTGCAACTGCCGGAATTAATGCCCCGGATTTACGTGAAAATTTGGGTGTTCGATCGGCAAACCTACCTGATTCTCGACGGCCCGCGCTGGATCACCGAATTTAAAGCTAACGGATTGGGAAATATGCGAGCAAATATCGAGTTAGAGATTCCCTACGGCTGCATGGAAGTCGAATTTGAGGCGATCGCCGTCGAAATGCAAACTCAGCGGGAAAGCCACAAAGTCAGCGTTCACCGCCAAGTTTTACCCCCAGCCGGGCCGAGTTTGCCCCTCGAAGGTTGAATTGCAAATTGCGATCGAGAAATCAGGACACGGCAATGCCGTTTCTTGCGCAATTAATCCGCGTAGGGAAACGGCACTGCCGTGTCCTCCGTTCTTGCATTCCTGAGTGGGAAATTAATTCGGGTAATTCTTCAGGTCGATCGAACAATCTGCCGAAACTTCTTCTTAAACTTATTCTTGTACACGTAGATCGATCGCTGCCAATCCTCAACTTGCAGCGACATCTCGGCCGCCAAACCCGTGCGGTTCCAAACATCCTCCTGACACTTGCGGCGGCAAAAATTCATCGGTTCCGAGTAAACCTTAGATGTAGATAAAGTCGGCTTCGGCCCGCACCAGTGGATCACAGTCGCCTCATCCCCATCGCCTGCAGGCCCGCTTGACTCCACCGGAAACCGCTTTTTCAGCAAATTTTGGTCAAAATCCGGCACCAGCAACTGCATATCCACATTCTGCACCCGCAGCCGATTTTCTTGCGCGGCCCGGAAAATCATAAAGTTCAAAAAACCCATTTCTCCGTACTTGAATATCCCCGGATTTGACTCGGTAAAATCTAAAATCTCGATGTATTCTGCCAAACTGAAAACGCCGCGTTTAGCAAAAAAAGTACCCGTGCAGAAATAGTTCGATCGCGATTGAGACCACCTAAAATTCGGGAAATACTTCTCGACGCCAGGAATATCAAAGAAAAATTCCGAAACATCCGCATCCGAGTAATCGTAACAAGGCTTGTCTACAATAAAATCAAATTCTTGAAAATTAGCTTTTTTCAGAACATCGCCCCAGACGATCGTATCGGCATCCAAAACCATAAAATTTGACCAAGGACTTTCCCAAAAAGCAATCATTTTAGTTTTGCCCCAACCAAAACTTCTTTTCCCCAGAACCTCTTCGGAAACGCTGGTGCGATCGATAACTCGCACCCCATAAGACTTTTCCAAAGCACTCACAGAAAACGTGCCGTCAATCAACAGACAAATCGGCACATCTCCTAGGAAATATCGGATGCTAGCACAGCAACCCTTAGCAAACAGATAATCCTGGTCGCAGCAGGCAATAATAATACCAAAATCTTCCATAAACCCTCACTCTTTTACTAACTTGCCCACCCACAGCGTTGCAGTATTTTGTTCTGACAGCAGCTCTATTTTCGAGTTTTGCATTTTCGCCAGCTTAGCACTAAACTTCTGCGATCGCCCGTACACAAAAACATCGCTAAAACCGCTAGGAATCTCGGGTATACTCGGTTTGTCAAACAACTGAGCCCGACTTCGCGCTTCCGGGTCGAGCAATACCAATTGCAGCCGCACTTTGGGTTCTAACAAGTGACTCATTGACAGTATATTTCCCAGACTGACTTCCGAGATATCACTGACAACCAGCGGCTTTGGGGCGCGATCGATCTTGCGGGCAATTGCGGGATTTTCCCGGCCCCATTCCTTAGTCCACCAAGTCTCGGCTTGAGAACTAACGGCATTAGAAAGCACCCCGCCCGTTAACAGTACAACTGTCAGAACTTTCCAGACTTGCCGTTTCCAGCTTGGCACGCCGGGCCCGCTAATTTTAGCCGCTAACAGGTAAGCAACAGCGATTTGCATCCCCAAATAAGTCGGAAACAGGTAGCGAGCTTTAGTCGATCGGATTCCTCCAAATATAACATCCGGCAGCACCACTGCCAGTGCTGTCACCGCCATTACCGCCAGCACAAACAGCCAAACCTCTTTGCTCGTCTCAGAACACAGAAAATAAACTGCATACCCTACGATTGCCACTAAAATTAAAGTAGCGGCCGCCAAGGCAATTAAATAGATCGATTTAGCATTAGAAGTTAGCCCAAAATCCCAAAAAACCCGACCGACATTTCCCGCCCAATTGTTAGCTAAAGATAGCCGGCTAATTTCTAGACCCGACCAAATTGTCGCCCCGCCTGCTGCCCTTTTATTGGCGATTAAAATTCCCAGCCAAGGCAGAAATGCTAGCAAGGATACGGCAGTTGCGATCGAATAACTAACTACTTTTTTATTCAACCTAAAACCTTGAGTGCCTGCCAAATAAATTCCGTGTGATAGCGCAACTAGCAGGCTAAATAAATGAGTGTAAAATCCCAGAATATTTGCTACTGCATAAAGGCTCCAACTAAGCTTAGTTTGCAGCCGCATTGCTCGCAGAAAAGACGCACAAGAAAGCAAAATCAGTGCAGGCCACAAACTGTAGGGACGCGCTTCTTGAGCGTAAAGCACGTGCAAGGGAGAAACTGCTAGCAATCCTACAGCTATCCACGGCACGGACGGCGGTGCAAACAATTCTCGGCACAGCCAGTACAGGCCGGGAAACGCTAACAAACTCATCCAAGCAGAGAAACTTCTCGTCGAGAAAGGAGAATCACCGAATAGTTTTGCCCAATACTTGACTGCTATAAAATACAGCGGTGGCAGTTGAGGTTCTTCAATTGCCAAACTTTTAACCGTATCGCCCAAATTTTTTGTCTGATTGAGGCGCTGATATTTCATCAAATCTTTAGCCGCTACCAACTGACCGCTGCTTATTTCCTGAAGCACTTCTGTTTGCGTGTATCCCGAAATCCGCAGGGAAGTAAATACTTCATCGTACCAATAAAACTTTTTGTCGATGTTGACGAAGCGAAAGAACAATCCTAAAATCAATAATACAACGACTAAAAACCGGAGTTTGTTTTTCATCCAAGCCATAGATGGTGTAAAAAAAATCGTGTCTCAACGCAATATACCATATCAATATCGAATGTATCGTCAAATCTACGGGTGGTTCTATTTCGCTTGCCATTCAATAACTGGCACCCTTTACTTGGGCTGTTAGTAAATTAGGACTGTGCTGGATGCACTCTTTACTCCGAATCGATCGGGTTTTTTCACTTCGATCGATCGCCTGCAAGCAAAATATCTGCGTCGGGCCCGGCTGATGCGGCCTCCGAATGCTGAAGAATCAATCGATACCAAAGGCAGTAGCATAAATCACATAGAAAAGCTGCTTTGAAAGCCGGAGGCTATCCAAAAAAAAATAACGGGCCGCGAAAGGCCTCGCCTCGATGCGACACCGCAAAACTGTAATTTCAGCTAACAGACATTCAGTCCCCTGCCGCTGCCTTTCCACAAAAAAACTGTGTTAAGATAGCGCCAAGTAAAACCATCAGGCGGCAGTGTCAAAAAGGACGATCGCCGGAGCAAGTCGAGATTGCTGGGGCGATCGGAAAACCAAAATTGGTCAAGCCTAAAATTGGGCTGTGACGGGGTAAATCTACCGGGCTTTAGCCCTTCGTTCCCCGCTTTCTGCGGGAAAATAGCTTCTTTCGGGCAGCGGGGTTTAAAGTTAGGTTAAAAAGCTTGACATAAGAGAATCAAAAGCTGTATAAGGGATGCGACAAGCATCTACAATCCTACCGACAACTGTCTGTTAGGTCAGGCGCAACCGAGGACTCCGAGCAGTTGTCAGTTTGAGGCAAATTGCGGCCGAACCCGTACAGCGAGTTGTCGATCGCCTGGCATCGACCAAATCAAGCAAGTCTGGCGATCGAGAGATGAAATTAGCAGGTGATGGTATAATCAACTGTAATGTCATGTGGGCTTGACCTGAATAGATGTTTGGGCCGTAGAAGGGCTAGCCCGCTACGTTCGAGCAGGAACTAGACACGCCTACTGTGAATCAACAGTTATGGATAGGTTCTATTTTGACAGTTATTGTCAACAGGCAAGTTACCGCAAAAATGAACAGTTAGGAATTGCCGATCGAGTTGAATAAGAGTGTGAAGGTGTGAGGAAAATGAACAGAACTTTTTGGAATTTACTTCTAGTATCCCCCGCTATTCTGGGGCTATCATCCGTCGTCAGCGCCCCTGCGATCGCCGCAGAAGCGACAGCACCCGCTGAAGCCGAGGCGCTAGCCGCAGCGAAGCCATCTGAATCAAAAATAACAGGCATAGTTGCAGACATAGTTGCAGCACCAGTTGCAGCAGAAAAGCTGGCTTTAAACAGCAGCCCCGAAGTCTCGCAAACCCCCGCGGCCAACTCCGCAGACACTGAAAAACTGGCCGCAGTCGAACCAGAAACCAGCGCCGCAGCACTGCAAACAGCAGAGAGCGACATCCAGTCATCCGCCCCAATAGCTCCCGCTACCGCAGCGCCCGCGCCCGAAGCGCTGGCAGCAGCAAGCACAGCCGAACAGTCGCCCCAAGCATCAGACTTGGCAGTGCCCAGCAGCCAAACAGAAACCGCTGCGAAAATAGAAGTGCCAGCAGTAGCCAGCACCCCAGCGGCTCCAGCTACCAAGGTAGAAATTGCTCAGACAGCACCGGCCGGCATGGGCGGCCCGATCGTCCCAGCAGCTCCCGAAGCGCAGCCTGCAGAACAGTCTGGAGCCATGTCCCAAGTGACATCGGTATCCCAGCTCTCCGACGTGCGGCCGACAGATTGGGCATTCCAAGCCCTGCAATCCCTAGTCGAACGCTACGGTTGTATCGCTGGCTATCCCGACGGCACCTACCGCGGCAACCGCGCCCTGACACGCTACGAATTCGCAGCCGGCGTCAACGCTTGCTTAGACCAAGTAACCAAGCTAATTAGCTCCTCAACAGGTACCTTCGTCACCAAAGACGACTTAGCAGTTCTGCAGCGCCTGCAAGAAGAATTTGCAGCCGAACTCGCTACCCTGCGCGGACGCGTAGACGGTCTAGAAGCCCGCACCGCAGAACTCGAAGCCAATCAATTCTCCACCACAACCAAACTGGCTGGAGAAGCTATTTTTGCCGTCAGCGACACCTTCGGAGATGGTGTCGGCCTGCACGACGACAAAACAGTCACCAACCTCGGCTACCGGGTGCGCTTGAACTTAAACACCAGCTTCACCGGTCGAGACTTGCTCAGAACCCGCTTGCAAGCTCTCAACGTCGCCAACTACGGAGCATCAACCGCTACGGGCACTAACATGGCTCGCCTGGCCTTTGACGGGGCTGAGAGTAGCAACTTCACACTAGACGAAGTGTACTACCGTTTCCCGATCGGTGGCGCTACAGTCTTTGTCGGCCCTAAAGGACTTGACCTGGATGAAATTGCAGACACGGTAACACCCTTTAACTCTACGGGTCTTGGCGCTCTATCGAGATTTGGAGTTCGCAACCCGGCCGTATTCCGCGGGCCGCAGGGAGCTGGCGCAAGTGTGACTTTCAACTTGGGCAGCCTCCGAGCGACTGCGGGCTATCTCGCCTCAGACAGCGACGCTCCCAACCCCGCAAACGGCAGGGGCGTTGGCGACGGTTCTTTCAGCGCTCTGGGTCAGATCGGCTTTTTTAGCAAGCCGTTTGATTTGGGTCTGACTTACGTTCGGAAATACAATCGGGCAGGCGATGTTGGCATCATGGGCGGTACGGGCAGTGCCTTGGCTAACCGGCCCTTCGGTCAATCAGCCACTGGATCTGATAACTTTGGCGTGCAAGTTAACTTCAAACCGAGCAGCCGCTTTCAGATTGGCGGTTGGTACGGTTACACCAAGGCCGAACAACTGCGGAACTCCAACAATGACGCTACCATCCAGAATGGTGCGATCACCCTGGCTTTGTCAGACTTTGGCCGGCAAGGCAACCTCCTCGGCTTCGTCTTCGGCGTACCCCCAAAAGTTACTGAGAGCGATGTCGCCAGAAACCGCAACACCTCTTATCACCTAGAGGGTTTCTACCGCTTCCAAGTCAATGACTTCATCTCAGTGACACCTGGTGTTTACGTGATTATGAATCCCGAACACAACAAGGACAATGACGATATCTGGGTCGGACTTCTGCGGACAACCTTTACTTTCTAAGGTTTCCTGATATCGGGTTAAAAGTAAAAGCGGCAGTCACCTGCCGCTTTTACTTTTAATTTGTAATATCAAATCCGGCTGCACCGGAATGACAAGCGAGGACACGGCAGTGCCGTGTCCCTACCCCATTAA
>JAUBOG010000208.1:0-10625 GCA_036700105.1 Microcoleus occultus BM001215583 | reverse complement strand
GTGCCGTTTCCCTACGCCAGATTAATTGTAGGGAAACGGCACTGCCGTGTCCTGATTTCTATTTTTGCAAAGCCTTAATTTCCAGCAAGCATCGCTGTTTGTCCTTCAGGCGAAGTCGCGTAACCCAAGAAATCCTTAACCGCTTGACTCGGAGGGTTTTTGTAAGCGTAGTACAACTGTCGCTGGTAAGGATAGTTACCAGCATCCGGTGTCGCAGTGTTGACGGGCACAACCCGCACCGTTTTCTGATTGACTACTTGCGCGAATGTCGCATAACCGATGCCGTTGTTGCCTAAAGCTTGCAGCAGGGGAGTTGTCGCATCTCGATCGAGCGTAGTGATATTTGCCGTGGTTCCAAAATTAGCACCTAAAAGCACTTGTTCTTTAAACGTCTGGTGAGTACCGCTAATTTCGGGTCGATTTATGACTTTAATGGGGCCCGCCGGGCCGCCTACTTTAGACCAATCTTGAGCAGTTCCCTTGAAGATATCTTGAACTTGAGCCGAGGTTAAACCTCCTGTGAAGGGGTTGTTCGCGCCGACTACAATGGCTACGGTATCTAGGGCAACAGGCACTGCTGCCAAACCCTGACCTTGTTCTTGAGCAGTCAAAGGTCGCGATATCGCTGCAATATCGGCTGTTCCCGCCGCCAAATCCTTAATTCCGTTTGCAGAACCATTTGCTTTGGCATCGACTGTAGTGCCGGGAAACTTAGCTTGAAAGCCATTCTTAAGGTTGAGATTGATTGTCACCATGCTGGTAGAACCGTCAATTCTCACCGCCGTACCCGCAGCCACAGAAGCCGGAAGCGCAAAGGAACTAGCAGCAACAGGCGCAGCACCGCCGGCTGCGGGCGCGATCGGAAGGGGCGAAGATGCACCGCCGCCGGAGGGTGTTGCGGGAGTGGAGGGATTGTTAGCATCCTGTGCCGCTGGTTTGTTTAGAAAAAAGAACCAACCGCCAGCAGCGAGCAATAGAAATAACAGAATAAAAACTATGGGGGGAGGCCCGCTCTTCGCCATAAATTCTCCTTAGTTGGGAAGTTCTTTGTTGTTGGAATCGTCTAACATTTGCAGCCTGCGATTAACTTCATCGTCTAAGGTCATATTTTCTAATTCTGCCTGAAGTCTTTCTTGGGGGTTCTCAGATAGCTCGGCTAAAGCTTGCTGTTGCAAGTTGCGATTTTGAACTGCGTTTTTGGCTTGGTCAAATTGCGATCGGGCTGAATCGATACTGAGGTCGTTATTGACTTTGGATATGGCGCTGAGAGCTTCGTTAATCTCGGCCATATCTTTCATATTTTGCATATCGGTTTTGTAGGCTTCCAGCTTGGTGCGCTCTCGATTTAGCTTGTCTTTGGAAGCGTTGACGTACTGTTCGGCTTGTTTTACTTGAGCTTCTAACTGCGGCAGAATTTGTTCTGTCTGAATTACCTTAGACATGGCTAAGCGGGCTGCTTCTTCGTTGCCGTTGCGCTGGGCTGCGATGGCTTGGCGCTCGGTTGTTTGCATTTCCCTAACTTTTTCTTCATATTTAGTTTTGGCGCGCTGGTAGGCTGCAACTTGGGTGGAAACGGCTGCTGCTAGCTTTTGCACTGACTCTTGCATCGATCGCAGCGACTCTTCCGCTACGGCGACTGACACCTGGCCGCCCGATTCTACAGGGATTCCCCACAGCCAGTTCCACGTGCCGACTATAGTTCTGCCAGCTTTTTCGCCCATCAGCCAATAAAGGACTTTTTTCATAGGAATATGTAGATCAGCTTGGTTTTTACGCCCAGTGTACATCAAAAGTTTGGCGATCGCCCCGCAGAGTGGATCGATCGTACATTTTCGCTTTCAGATTATCGAGGTTTCCCAAGCATCGAGCGATCCTCTACGAGGGCTCCGCCAACGCCAAAATGACAAAATAGACAAATTCTATCTATTGTCTATTGTGCCATTTGTTTTTGACCAATGTCAGAGCTACTTTACTCTGAATTTTATAACCTGCCGTTTAATCGCAGGTTAAAGACAGATTAACCGGGCAAATCGGCAAAACTGCTAACATTTACCAGTGTTAAATTGGGACAAGTACGTTTGATCAAACCTGTGAGAACTTTGCCGGGACCAATTTCCACGACGCGATCGATTCCTTGTTGCGGCAATTGCAGGGAAATTTCTCGCCAGCGCACGCCTTTAGTCATCTGCTGATTCAACCGCTGCTTTAAAGTAGCTGCGCTGGTAGTCGCGGTCGGTTCTGCGTTTGAGAGCACCAGCATTTTGGCATCGGAAAACCTTGCAGACTTTAAGGCTAGTTGAAACTCTGCCGCTACTGATGCCATCAGGGGAGAGTGAAATGCGCCGGAAACATTCAATTTAACGGCGCGTTTGACTTTGATTTTGGCAAGCAAATCTTCTACAGCCGCTGGCGTTCCAGAAATCACAACTTGCGCTTCGCTGTTGTCGTTTGCCAGCACCACGTCTCGGCTGTATTGAACTTGCAGTTCTAGTTCCTGCCTGTCGAACCCGATCAAAGCCACCATTTGCCCGCCGGAGGCGGTGTCCATCAGTTCGGCGCGGCGTTTGACCAAGCGCAGTCCGGTTTCAAAGTCAAAGACGCCTGCGGCGTAGAGGGCAACGTATTCTCCTAAACTGTGACCGGCCACGACTGCTGGCCGATCGCTCTTTTCTCGCATTAAGTCGGCCAAAATGCTTTCTATCACGAACAAGCAAGGCTGAGTGTAGAGAGTCCTAGATAGTTTTGCTTCTTCTTTTTGGCAAACTTCTGCGACTGACCAGCCTAAAATTTCTTGGGCTAGCTCAAATTTGGCTTTGGCTGTTGGCAAGTTTAATAAGTCTGCACCCATCCCGATCGCCTGGGAACCTTGTCCGGGAAATACCCATGCTGTTTTAGTCATTTTTCCGGTAATCTGCTAATTGGTGGTTGCTAAGAAAGTAATTGCAAAAATTCTTTGTTTCCCGCTTCTGAGTTCGCTGGCTGGTATCCGCTATCTTTCGGTTCACGAACTATCTACTCGCGACTCACAATTATAACATATAACTGCGCTTTTTCCGAGGTTTATATTTTTTTTTGCTACTTTAATTCAGATCGATCGCCGCAGCACAATTTTCAACCTTCTAACTGGGGAAAGCCGATCGAAAAATAGAGGATTTTCCTGCTCGGGATGCGATCGCCAATAAATCCTGTCCGACTGGTGCACCCCTGCACACCTTACCCTATGTACGGCGTGTTAAAGGATTTTTAACTTGGCTGCTTGTCAAACTCCCAACAATCACCCGAGGAAGTTTACACTCCGGGAAATATCACCTTCCCCATTGAAAAATCGCCGCCCCCCAACTCAAACCCGCACCAAAACCAGCCGCAGCAATAGTATCGCCCGCTTTCACTTGACCCAGACGCACCGCTTCGTCTAAGGCTAGGGGAATTGAAGCCGCTGAGGTATTGCCGTATTTTGCCAAATTGCTGATTACTTTTTCCGGGGGAATCTTCAGCCTTTGGGCCACGGCATCGAGAATCCGCTGATTGGCTTGGTGCAGCAGCAGCCAGTCAATTTCTGCAGCGCCGATATTTGCCCGAAACATCGCTTTTTCTATGACTTCGGGGACTTTTTTTACTGCAAAGCGATAGATTTCTTGACCGTTCATGGCGATCGGATGAAATCCGCCAACTCCGACGCTGACGCCCTCAATTAATTGTTTTGACTCGGCTTTGTAAGGCAAATTGAGAGACGAATTTTGCGTGCCGTCGCTGCGAATTTCAAATCCCAAAAAGCGATCGACTTCTGAAGCTTGCAATACCACCGCACCTGCGCCGTCTCCAAATAGAATGCAAGTACCGCGATCGGACCAATTCACCCAGCGAGATAAAATATCTGCTCCGATCAGCAAAACATTTTGATAAACCCCTGTGCGAATGAACTGCGAGGCTGTAACTAAACCAAACACAAATCCCGAACAAGCTGCTGTCAAATCGAAAGCCACAGCTTTTGTAGCGCCCAACTGATATTGAATTTTGCCGGCAGTGCCGAACAAATCGTCAGGGCTTGATGTGGCCAAAATAATCAAATCGATATCTGTCGGCGAAATTTCTGCCATTGCGATCGCCCTTCGCGATGCTTCCGATGCCAAATCGCACAAACAAGTGCGATCGTCCGCCAGCCGGCGCGAGCGAATGCCCGTCCGCGCTGCTATCCACTCGTCAGACGTGTCTACCATCTGACTCAAACCGTTATTATCAAGCGAAACCTGCGGTGTACAAGAACCGCTACCCGTGACGGCAATGCCGAACCCTGATTGCTGCAACATTCCTCTCCATTTATGAGCGTTTTGTCGAGAAATTAAAAACTAAAAACTACAAATTAAAATTATTTTTTAAACTGCTGAAATTACTTTTTTTCAAGCAATATAGTTCGTTTAAACCGACGTTCTAATTTGGAAATTTTTAATTTTTAATTTCTACTTACTGCCTCTAATTCACTGCTTCTTGTTCCAGAGCACTTTCGCGATTGGACGATCGAATTCGCTCCAGCACTTGGTTGTCAATAGCTCCTTTGGCCAAGCGAACAGCATTGAAAATTGAAGCAGCTTGAGACGAACCGTGGCTGATAATACAAACTCCAGCCACGCCCAAAAGCAAACCGCCGCCGTGTTCAACGTGGTCTACCCGCTGCTTGAATCCTTGCAAGCTTTTTTGCAGCATAGGATCGTTAATTTGATGTTGGAGCCCTTTGACCAACTCTTCCTTAAGCACCTGGACTACGACTTCGCCCACGGCTTCGGCAAATTTCAACAGCACGTTGCCGGCAAACCCGTCGCAGACAATCACGTCGAATTTCCCTGACAGCACGTCGCGGCCTTCGGCATTGCCGACAAAAGGAATGTTCGGGTTGTCCACCAGTAACTGGTGGGTGCGCACCGCCGCGTCGTTGCCTTTAGAAGGTTCTTCGCCAATGTTGAGCAGGCCGATTTTCGGTTCGGCGACGCCCAGCACGCACTGGCTGTAAATAGTTCCCATCAGAGCGAACTGCTCCAAAAATTTGGGGCGGCAGTCCACATTAGCGCCGACATCGAGAATGAGTACCGAGGTGCCCGCTACCATTGTCGGCAAAACCGCACCGATCGCGGGGCGATCGATGCCGGGGAGCCGCCCCAACCTCAGCAGGGCCGCAGCCATTGCCGCGCCGGAGTGACCGGCGGACACCACAGCATCAGCTTGCTGCTGTTTTACCAAGTTCATCGCTACGTTGATCGAAGCGTTGGGCTTCCGTTTGAGAGCACTTAAAGGTTCTTCGTGCATTTCCACCGTTCCTTCAGAAGGAACGATTTCTAGCTGACCTTTGCAGACGCGGCCGATCGCGTCTTGTTGCCGGAGCGAGTCTTCTATTTGCTGCGGGTCGCCCACCAGCAAAACCTCTACGCCTAATTCTTCTTGTGCCTTAAGCGCTCCAGCTACAACTTCGGCGGGGGCATGATCCCCACCCATAGCGTCTATTGCAATTCTTGCGCGTGTCGATCCCATTGACCAATGTTTGAGAAACACTAAAAATTCTACCAGGAACTCAGGAACAGGAAGACAGAAGTCCGAATAAAGAATTACAATTGGCGATCGCCCGATCGGACAATTGCCACGAACCACTACTTCGATCGAGTTTGTCCCTACTTTACTATTTTTGACTGCAACTTGAAAAACTCAATGCAATAGTTCATATGACTGCAAGCAATTTAGTCCGTGGCCCCCGGATTCATTCCTTCGAGGACTCAGGACGGAGCCAGAAAAAAGCTCCGCATCCCGATCGCTTGCCCCCGGATTTATCAGTGGGAGTGCTTTCTTCAATCTAAAATCTCAAATCTAAAATCGATTGACTTTAGGAGTAAAAAATGCTGGATTTATTTAGCTCGGGAATCATGTCTCTGTGGCTGGACGCGGCTGGGGTACGCAGCGGGATGCCCAACGCTGTATCGCTGCTGGCTTGGCGGGGAGGGATGCCCGGGTTAGCGGTGGCCGAAGATTTGGCTTTTGGGGGAATAGATCCGGCGAATCCAGACTTGCCGGCAGTTGCGGCGGTGCGGGAATATTTAAAAGATTTGAAGGACAAGAATCTGATTGAGGGGAATCAGGGGATTTGGGTGCAGTCGGGAATGCTGCCGCTGGTAAGCCAGCAGGGGACGGTGCTGATGCCTGGGGCTTCGCTGACAAAGATTGCGACTTCTCTGGCGTCGCTGGAAACTTGGGGCGCTGCTTATCAGTTTGAAACGGGGTTTCGGGGAACTGGGCCGATTAGGAATGGCGTGTTGCAGGGGGATTTGGTGGTCAGCGGCGGGGGCGATCCGCTGTTTGTGTGGGAGGAGGCGATCGCCGTGGGTAATGCTCTCAATCAAATGGGTATCGATCGCGTGGCGGGCAATTTGGTCGTAACGGGCAATTTCCGCATGAATTACCAGTCCGATCCTGTGGCTGCGGGGGAGATACTGCGACAGGCGATCGAGAGCCTCCGTTGGCCTTCTGAGGTGCAGGCAATGTATTCTAAGATGGCTCCGGGAACGAGAAAGCCGCAGGTAACGATCGCCGGCAGCGTCATTGCTGAAAAATTTGCCCGGGAGGGGCGTTTGCTGCTGAAGCGCCGATCGCTCCCTTTACCCGAAATTCTCAAGCAGATGAACGTTCACAGCGACAATGAAATTGCCCAAATACTTGCCGACAATTTGGGCGGGGCACAAATAGTTCAGCAGCAAGCGACTTGGGCGGCGGGAGTGCCGGCTGCGGAACTTGAATTGGTTAACGGTTCGGGACTGGGAGTGGAAAATCGGATGTCTCCGAGGGCTGCTTGTGCGATGATGCAGGCGATCGCGCGATCCCTTCAGGCTACTGGGCTGACGGTTGCTGACTTGTTTCCGGTGTCCGGGCGCGATAAAGGCACTTTGGAACACCGACACATTCCGCCATCGGCTGTGGTGAAAACCGGTACTTTGGACACGGTGATTGCTTTGGCTGGAGCCATACCCACGCGCGATCGGGGTTTAGTTTGGTTTGCAATTATCAATCGCGGCACCGATTGGGACTCTTTGAGAGCGCAGCAGGATATATTTTTGCAAAAATTGGTGCGGCAGTGGGGAACTGCATCGACTTTACCGCTGGCAATTACACCGCACATTGACGGCGCAAGACCGGCTTTGGGGGCTGCAAATCGCAGCGATATTTTGCTCGGAGGTTGAGGGAAGAAGGAAGTTCGGCAGCGGATTTTGTAGCAGATGTAACGGATGTAACGGATGTCAGTCCGAAGGAAGAAGGAAGTCGGAAGAAGGAAGTCGGAAGTCGGAAGAAGGAAGAAAAAGAAACTATTCTCAATGCTCTTCGGCTCTTCGGCTCTTCGGCTCTTGGCCCCGATGCCCAATTCCCCAGAGCATAATATGAGATTTCGCGCAGGTCGTCTTATAAAACTTCATTAAGATTGTAAGCATCAATAAACAATGGTGGTATCATATAGTCAAGAGAGCCAACTGAGAGAATTATTGCGATCGTTAAAAAGCTAATGTTAACGGGTCTTATAATATCTTAAGAAAAGCAATCCCAAATGCGTTTAGCAATGGGATAGTGAGCTGCGTAGTTCAGCCGAGGCGGGTTAATCCGCTCGAAGTGAAAGCGAAAGGGGAGGGACTCAACGCCTCCCGTGTCATGTAATAGATGACTATACTTTTACCAACTATGTCACAATTGAGCCAGGACTATTCTGCAAAAAGATGATCAAACTGCGATTGAAGAGATACGGAAAGAAACGCGAGACCAGCTACCGGATTGTAGCCATGAACAGCTCTACCCGCCGCGACGGCCGTCCCCTAGAAGAGCTCGGCTTTTACAACCCCAGAAATAACGAAACCAGGCTGGATGTTCCAGCGATTGTCAAGCGCCTGCAACAAGGCGCTCAGCCAACTGACACCGTGCGTGACATCCTGAGAAAAGCGAATGTATTTGAACAAGTCGGAGCCGGAGCCAACATTGAATCCAGCACAGCACCAGTCAGCTAGCCCCAACTACGCTGGACTCGTAGAGTTTTTAATTGGGCCTTTTTTAGAGACCCCCGGTTCTTTGCGGGTTGATTGCGAACTGCACCCGCGTCAATCGCGGGTCTGGGTTCGGCTCGCTTTTGAAGACCCTGACAAAGGGCGGGTTTACGGTAGAGGCGGACGCAATATTCAAGCCATTAGAACTACCCTCGAAGCGGTGGCGCAAACGGCGGGTCAGTCTCTCTACTTAGACATATATGATGGGGAAGCAGGCGACCGGAACTCCGGGCCGCCTAGGGGCGATCGCCCGGACCGCGATCGACCCGATCGGGGATCGCGCGATCGAGGGGACTTCCGACCCCGGACGCCGCCTCCGTCGCCGAGTCCCTTAGCTAGCAGAACTCCGAGAGAACAACCCCGCCGTACTAACACACCTACGTTTAGAACGAGCAGAAATACTCCCGGTTATTAACGGCTCTGCCCAAAAACAATTTTAGATTTTAGATTGCCTGTTGTAAACTTTGTATTGCAAGCCCCGTTTGATTTAATTTCAGATTCCCGAGATCGCGATCGGACAATAATTTAAAATCTCAAATGTCAGCGGGATGAGGTAAATCTAAAATCTAAAATCTAAAATCTAAAATTGCCTGACTTCAAAGAAAGGAGATTTGATTTGTGCCGCAATCAACACTTATTTGCGGGTTAAAAATAAAAGACGCCTTAGATACTAGGTAAAATCTAGTAGATGGCGTCTTTTTGTTCGCAAATAGTGACTGATTTAACGGCTAATTGTTAACTTTTAATTGCTTATTTGGAGGGAGCTTATGCTGGCATGACTGAAAAACTAACAATAGAGTTACCGAACGCTCAAAGCGCGATGTCGCTAGCTGGCAATCAAGAACAAAATCTGAAAATTATCTCTAAGCAAACCGGTGCTAACCTGGTAATGCGAGGACAAGAACTGCTGGTTTCCGGCACAAAAACTCAAGTAGAATTGTGTCATAAATTAGTACGATCGCTCTCCGACTATTGGAAATCCGGCAAAACGATTACCGGAGTCGAAATCCAGACGGCGCGCCAAGCTTTGGATACCAACCGCCAAGAAGATTTGCAAGACTTGCAGCGAGACGTACTCGCCAAGACGCGCCGGGGCGAAGAAATTAGAGCCAAAACCTTCAAGCAGCGGCAGTACGTGCAAGCAGTACGCACCCACGACCTGACATTTTGCATCGGCCCCGCCGGTACTGGCAAGACATTTCTAGCAGCTATTTTTGCGATCCAAGCTTTGTTGAGCAAGCAGTACGAACGGCTGATTTTAACCAGGCCAGCCGTGGAAGCTGGCGAAAAATTAGGGTTTTTGCCGGGAGATTTGCAGCAAAAAGTCGATCCGTATTTGCGCCCGCTTTACGACGCCCTCCAAGAAATGATCGACCCCGAAAAAATGGCCGACTTAATGGAAAGAGGCCTGATCGAAGTAGCTCCTTTAGCTTATATGCGGGGTCGCACTCTCAGCAATGCTTTCGTAATTTTGGACGAAGCTCAAAATACAACGCCGGCTCAAATGAAAATGGTGTTAACTCGTCTGGGATTTCGATCGAGAATGGTTGTAACGGGCGATATCACTCAAACGGATTTACCGCCATATCAACAGTCGGGATTGTCAGTTGCCCAAAAAATTCTGGGTAACGTTGAGGGAATTGCTTTTTGCGAATTCACTCAAGCAGATGTCGTGCGACACCCGCTAGTACAGCGGATTGTCGCTGCTTACGAACTGCACGAACAATAGTGATTAGTCATTAGTCATTAGTCATTAGTCATTAGTGATTAGTGATTAGTCATTGGTTACTTGTTATTAGTTATTAGTTCTAATTTCCAATGCCCCAATGCCCCAATGCCCGATGCCCAATTCCCAATTCCCAATTACGCAATTAAATTATGCCTAATCTGAAAGAATTCTTAGAAGCTTGCGAGAAATTGGGAACGCTGCGTTTAATTGTAACTAGCAGCGCGGCCGTGCTGGAAGTGCGCGGTTCAATTCACAAGCTGTTTTATGCAGAGTTGCCGAAGGGCAAATATGCAAATATGCACGCCGAAATATTTGAATTTCACCTGAATATGGACAAAATTAAACAGGTGAAATTCGAGACTGGCGAGGCAAAAAGAGGCAATTTTACTACCTATGCAATTCGTTTTTTGGACGAGCAAAACGAGCCTGCTTTGAGCGCATTTTTGCAGTGGGGAAAGCCGGGGGAATACGAAGCCGGACAGGTGGAAAATTGGCACGAATTGAAGGAGAAATACGGGGAAGTTTGGGAACCGGTGCCTGTTGAGGCTTTGTAAAGCTGTTTTGCCGATCGCCCAGTTCCCCGATTTCTCCCTTGCAGTCGGGGAACTAAAAAATTAAGGCGTTGCTGAATCAAGTTCCTTCAATCTTCGGAGCATCTACAGGGACGCACCGCAACTCTAAAAACCACAAGTTCTGCAATTTCGACTCAATTATTACTTGGGTGCATCTCAATTTTGGAAGGGCGAAGCATTCCGGCAGGCAATTTATTAGTGATAACCACAGATTTACTGCCGGAATGCTTCGCCCCTACGAATATATTTGCAAAAATGAGATGC
>JAUBOG010000207.1:0-10654 GCA_036700105.1 Microcoleus occultus BM001215583 | reverse complement strand
TAAAGCAAAGCTTGCTGGTATTCAAACTGCTTGGTAACGGCGGCATCTTCCTGCACCAGCAGCCGATCGTACTTTTGGTGAAATGCACTGAGGGGCTCCGGGTGCGTCGCCTACCACTAGACTGAGCATAAATACATTGTGCGATCGCGCTTCAAAAACCTGTTCACCATCCGTCAAAGAGTGCTGCGAACAAATCAGAGGAGAGGAAGTGCGATCGGATTTCGGGGAGAATTAGCTATTATATGTATGTGTATCGATCGGGTTAAATGCAGGAACTTTCGGGGGCTGGCGGGAATTGGCGGGTTATTGATGAGATAGTTGACGCCAATGTTGTGCAGCAACAAGACAATTTATCTTGCGGGCCTGCTTGCGGTGAAATGTTGCTTAGGAATCGGGGGGTAAATGATATCGATCGGTACGCGAGTGCTTCTGAAAGTGGAGTACCCGTAAGTCCGCAAGTTTTGGCTAGCGTACTTAATGCACTATATAAAATGGATCTAGAGGAGTTTCTGAATTACTGGACTTTGTTTGCAGTTTACCGGGCGGGATGATGAACGTAAAAATTTTGGCTGTTGAATCAGGAAAGGAAGCTGACTCACTCGACGTTTTACTATCGATTGGGGAACAGAAAAAATCGTTTAGATTTATCAGGGAGTTTGACCTTATTGGCGGTCATAAAATTCAGACTGATTTAGATAAAACAATAAATACTGATAATAAAACTGAATTATCCGACTCGGAAAACGAAATTGACTGGAACGGTTTTTGCTTTCACTGCGACGCACAAGTGAAAATTGCCGAAATACTCGATCGCACTTCCACCCTCTTCATCCCCAACTCCCAACTCCGACTCGCAACACCGGAAGGTAGACAGAATCTAGAAGCTGACTTTCTAATCTTCCACCAAAACAAGTTAGGAATGCTGAAAATTGACCGCGAATCATCGGATCAAAACGCAACTGAAGATGAAGTGTGCGGGCTTTCGATAGATTCCGGCATCTGTCTTGTCAAGCATTACGATGCTACCCGATGCAGCGAACAACCGCATCTAGTTGTGCAGGAATTTTTGGAAATGTTGAGTCAGGCGTAGCTATAATACCAAATCCTGCCATAATATCCATTCTACTCTTCAGTCCGCGAAGGCGGACTTTGTTTGTGTAGTTGCGGTTTCAACCGCCGACTGACTTTCGTTGGTAAAGACTACATCTTCATAGATAGCATCCATGCTCGTGCGAAAGTCAACGCTAGCTAAGTGAATTTCGCTTCCTTGGGTGTAAGAATGCAAAACCCACAACCCCTCAGCATTGCGACGGAAACACTCCACCCGCTGCCGCTTTTGACTAATTAACACATACTCTTGAAGCGTTTCTAATTCTTGATAGTCAGCAAACTTATCTCCGCGATCGAATCCTTCAGTTCCATCAGACAAAACCTCGATAATTAAACAAGGATGTCTTTTAAAAGATTGAAATGCTTTGTCCCGTTCATCGCACGTTACCATCAAGTCGGGATAGTAGTAAATATTCCTAGATTCTATCCTAGCTTTCATGTCTGACATATAAACACGACAGCCACTACCCCGAACATGATTTCTCAAAAGTGCAAATAAGTTGCCAGCAACTGTCACCTGAGCATCACTTGCACCTGCCATTGCGTAGGTTTCGCCCTGAATATACTCATGTTTAATCTGGCTGAGTTCTTCTAATTTCAGATACTCTTCCGGCGAGATGTAATTTGGGCTTTGATTTGCAATCATTGGCTTTCTATGGAGTTTTTTATGATTGTAGATTCCGACCACTTCTATTATACCAAACTCACTAGGATTTTTAAATTATTTTATCCCTACTTTAACAAATAAGGTGGGCAACGCCCACCTTACTCTTAGTCCGCGAAGGCGGACTTTGTTTGTGTAGCCCCGAATTCCATTCGGCGGGCTAACATCTTTGTTTGTGTAGCCCCGAATTCGATTCGGCTGGCTAAAATCGGATTTTCAATCCAATTTCTAACCCCGATTCTTCTCCGACCAAATCCGGGTTGGAAGTCCCCAAACGTAGACAAATCCTTCGGCAGCTTTGTGGTCGAATTCGTCCTCTGCGCCGTAGGTTGCTAAGTCGAAACTGTACAGCGAATTTTCGGATTTGCGGCCGACAATTGTGGCATTTCCTTTGAACAGTTTGAGCCGCACGGTTCCAGTGACTCGCTTTTGCGTGTCCTGAATAAATGCGTCTAAAGCTGTTTTTAAAGGATTGTACCAAAGACCGTTGTAAATCATTTGGCTGTAAGTTTCTTCGATGCCGCGCTTGTACCGCGTGACATCTGCTGTCAAAGTCAAACTTTCTAAGTCTCGGTGCGCGTGCATCAAAACTAAAATCGCTGGGGTTTCGTAAATCTCCCGCGATTTAATCCCGACTAGGCGGTTTTCAATCATGTCAATGCGCCCGACGCCGTGGTTTCCAACTATTTCGTTTAGTTGGGTAATTAAGGCGACTGGTGATATATCTTTGCCGTTCAAACTGACAGGATTTCCGCAATCGAAACCGATTTCTAAGTATTCGGGTTTGTCGGGAGTGTTTTCGATCGCCTTTGTCATCAAATACACCTCCTCCGGCGGTTCCGCCCAAGGATCTTCGAGGATTCCGGCTTCGATCGCCATTCCCAGCAAATTGCGATCGATACTGTAAGGAGAAGATTTTTTCACGGGCGACGGAATGCCGCATCTTTCGCCGTATGCGATCGTTTCTTCGCGGCTCATTTTCCACTCGCGCGCCGGTGCTAAGATTTTAATCTTGGGATTCAGCGCGCCGATCGACACATCGAACCGCACCTGATCGTTTCCTTTACCCGTACAACCGTGGGCGATCGCATCTGCACCGTACTTTTCGGCAGCTTCTACTAACAGTTTAGCAATCAGCGGGCGAGCGAGGGCAGTCGAAAGCGGATAGCGGTTTTCGTAAAGTGCGTTGGCTTGAATGGCTGGGAACGCATAGTCTTTGACAAATTCTTCGGTAGCATCAATTACTAAAGATTCCGAAGCGCCGGATGCTAAAGCTTTTTTGCGGATCGGTTCTAATTCATCTCCCTGTCCCAAATCCGCGGCCAGAGTAATTACTTCTTCAACGCCCCATTCTTTTTTGAGGTAAGGAATGCAGACGGAGGTATCGACTCCGCCGGAATATGCTAGGACAACTTTTTTAGCGCGACTCATCGGTATTTACATCCTGAATTTAACTGACATCTTGCACCATTATCACTAAGCTATTCAGGGCGGGCAAGATGCCCAACCCCTACTCCCCACAATAAAATTAAATTTTTGTGGAACAGGCATCTTGCCTGTTCTGGAGAATGGTGTAAGATGCCCGCCCCACAACAAAATTAAATTTTTGTGGAACAGGCATCTTGCCTGTTCTGGAGAATGGTGCAAGATGTGATATTTAACCAACTTTGTATTATGCACCTAATTGAGATCGATTCTTGTCAGAAATGGTACAGATTTAGATATTCTTTTTGTTTAAAGTTGGGAATTTTTTGGTATAATTGATGCTAAAAATCTGCTACTGTGAGATACGGTAACTGTGGCGATGGGGGAAAGCCGTGTTTTTTAGTGTTGTGATTCCGACGTACAATCGTAAACCGATTTTGGCCAAATGTCTACTGGCTTTGGAAAACCAGCAGTTTGGTAACATGGTCAGAGAGTATGAAGTAATTGTAGTAGACGACGGCTCTACAGATGGCACGCTGGAGTGGTTGGCCCAAAATGCGGTTGAGCTTCCTCACGTGCGATCGATCTGTCAATCTCACCAAGGCCCCGCCGCCGCCCGCAATTTGGGCGTTGAAGATGCTAAGGGCGATACGATTATTTTTATTGACAGCGATTTAGTTGTGACGGAGCATTTTTTGCAAGCACACGCAGATGCTTTGCTACAAGGCTATCGGGAAAGCGATCGGGCTTTCACTTACGGCAGCGTCATCAATACTTGCAACTTCGACAATCCTACCTCAGAACCTTACAAAATTACCGATTTTTCGGCTGCTTATTTTGCTACGGGAAATGTCGCCATCGCCCGCCACTGGTTGATTGAAGCTGGATTGTTCGACACTCGATTTCAACTTTACGGCTGGGAAGATTTAGAATTGGGTGTCAGGTTGAAAAAATTAAATTTAAAATTGATTAAATGTCCGGCTGCTGTCGGCTATCACTGGCATCCGCCTTTTAGTTTACAGCAAATTCCGGGCATGATCGATCGAGAAATTCAGCGCGGCAGAATGGGAGTTTTGTTTTATCAAAAGCACCCGAGTTGGGAAGTGCGACTGATGATTCAAATGACTGTTTTGCACCAAATACTGTGGGGATTTTTATCGGCGGGCGGGATGCTGAACGAGCGGACGATGGCTCCTTTTTTGCAGTGGCTGATTGACCGAGGTAAACCGCAGTTAGCTTTAGAAATTGCTCGGATTTTTCTGAATTGGTATAATGTGAAAGCCGTTTATGCTGCTTACGGTGAATTGCCGGCTGATACAACGATGTCATAGGTTAGCCGTCCGCCCGTAAAATATCAGATATTGCAGGAAGTTTTCAGACTGCATTTGTGTCAACAATCAGCTCAAATCTATTCAGGGTCTACTGTTTGACAATTAGCCTTAATATTTCCTTTCTCTTCTTAAAGGGGATGCCAAGGCGATCGAGAGTTGGACGCAAACCAGAGAGAAAAACAATTTCAGGCTGGTTGTTGGCATCAGCGGTCAATCAATTTTAGATTAAAGAATTGCAGAATTCAAAAATTGGAGAATTGAAGGATTGGAGAATGATAGAAAGCGACCTCACAGATCGATCCGGGGGCTTGTACCCCGACCGATCGCGCTTAAGTTCGGCTGAGCTTTAACCAAGTATATATACTTAGAATATCCCAAATTGAGCTACTCAGTAAATGCAGGCGAAACCAGGTGCTAAACACCGCGAAAATGTAACATTTATTTAAAGTATCCGGAGATTCGGGTTATTTGAAGAATATTGGCGGTTTCCTCGATCGCCTGAAACAATTGGCTTTTAAAACATCAAAACAAATTAAGAGAATTCTGATATAGTTGATACACATATAAAGTGCGCTGCTTTGCCGAGCGATCGAACAGTTCCACAGTTCGACCAACCTAGCGTGAAAGGAACACTGACGGCCTGATTTATGCTGCCATAGCTAATAAAGGCATCGCATACAGTCGCCGATCGACCGCCAGCGCTCCAAAAACAAAATACAGGCTGATTGAAATTGGTATTGCTCGCATCCGCGCCATAAATCAACATCAACTCAATACTCTTGCTGCGGCAAACTAATACTTTTACGTACAAATAGTTATGGTTTTAAGGTAATTTTAAAAAAGTTATAAATAATAATTTGAGGGTTGGTTGTGAAAGAATCTGACATAAAATACACAAAAAAACAAACACTGCTATCTAAAAAAAATGGTTTAAAACAAAACATTTTAATAGTTGACGACAACCCAGAAAGCTTGCGACTTTTATCCGAAATTTTGTCTCATCGGGGATATAAAGTGCGGCCGACACGAGATGGAAAATTGGCTCTCAACTTTGCTAGAACTACTCCACCGGATTTGATTTTGCTCGACATCATGATGCCCGCTATGGATGGCTATCAAGTCTGCGAACAGCTAAAAGCTTGTCCGCAAACAAAAGATATTCCTGTGATTTTTATCAGTGCTTTAAATGAAGTTTTTGATAAAGTCAAAGCTTTTTCGCTGGGGGCGGTAGACTATATTACCAAACCGTTTCAAATAGAAGAAGTGGTAGCCCGCGTCGAAAATCAACTGCATCTGAGCCGACTTTCTCAACAAATCGCAGCACAAAATGCGCTGCTGGAAGCAGAAATACAAGAACGCCAGCAGGTGGAAGCACAACTGCGAGAAAGTCAGCGATGGCTGTCAGCAGTAATTAAAATGAATCCTAATGTTTTGTACATTTACGATTTGGTCGAACAGCGGACTTTGTATCTCAATCGCGAAGTGTATACCGATATTGGCTACTCCCTTGCAGAAATACAGCAAATGGCAGCAGCATTTATTCCTAATTTAATACACGCTGACGATTTGCCCGCATTCTCAGAACACATGAGCAGGATTGAGACAGCAAAAGACGGTGAAAGCTTTGAGTTTGAGTACCGAATTCAGCACAAAAACGGTGAATATCGCTGGTTTTTGAGCCGGGATACCGTGTTTGCGAGAACAGCGGAGGGCAAACCTTGGAAAATTTTGGGAACTGCTGCTGAAATTAGCGATCGCAAACAAGCAGAACTCGAACTTAAAACAGCTTTGGCTGCTTTGGAACGGCAAATCAAGCAAAGATTTCTGCTAGAAACAATTAGTCTGGAAATTCGCTACAGCTTAAAGCAGGATCAAGTTTTTCAGACAGCGGCAGCCCAAATCGGTCGAATTTTTAATGCCGATTGCTGCTTGATTCACACCTACACAGAAGACCCAATTCCCCGCATTCCTTGTGTGGCTAAATACCTCAAATATGAATCTGAATCGCTTTTAAATACAGAAATATCTCTGGAAAAAAATCCTCACGTTCAGTTTGTGCTATCCCAAGATAAAACTGTAGTTTGTGATGATGTTTTTGATGAACCGCTTTTAGAAGATGTCCGAGATTTGTGCTGTCAAATAGGTTTGAAGTCGATGATAGCCGTGCGCACTTCCTACCAGGGAAAACCCAACGGAATGATCTGCTTGCACCAGTACGATCGCCCCCGCCACTGGACGCAAGACGAGAGCAGGCTATTGAAAACTGTGGCTGCACAAATGGGAATTGCGATCGCTCAAGCCAATCTTCTCGAACAAGACAAACAGCAGCGGCTTAAACTGCAAAAAAGCGAAGCTAGTCTAGCCGCAGCCCAGAAAATTGCCAGGATCGGCAGTTGGGAATTTGATGTTCTCACAAATAAAATTACTTGGTCAGAAGAAGTATTTCGCATCTTTGGTATTGACTCAACCGCGCCTGAACCGACATCGGTCGAACTTTTACAGATGTATCATCCCGACGACAGAGACTTGTTCCAACAAACTGTCAGCCGCGCTATCTTACAAGGAATTTCCTACAAAAAAGAGTTCCGAATTTTGCATCCGGGCGGTCAAATCCGATACCTGGAAACAAGGGGAGAATCTGTTTTAAGCGAAACCGGGGAAGTTATTCAATTATTGGGAACAGTAATGGATATCACCGATCGCAAAGAAGCCGAAGCAGCTTTGCTTCTTAGCGAACAGCGAGAACGAGAAAAAGCGCAACTGTTAGAACAAACTCTGGAAGACTTGAAAAATGCTCAATCCCAGCTCATTCAAGCCGCAAAAATGTCAAGTATCGGGCAAATGGTAGCGGGAGTTGCCCACGAAATTAATAACCCCGTCAGCTTCATCTACGGCAATATTATTCCCGCCGCGCAGTACGCTAACGATTTAGTAAAATTGATCCAGCTTTACCAGCAGCACTATCCCGAACCAGTCCCGGAAATTGCCGAAGAATTGGCAGAAATAGAAGTAGATTTTATCGCTGAGGATTTCCCCAGAGTGTTGGCTTCAATGCAAGCAGGTGCTAACCGAATTAAGCAGATCGTGTTGTCTTTGCGAAACTTTTCGAGACTCGATGAAAAAGAGTGCAAAGTAATCGACCTTCATGAAGGGATAGAGAGCACTTTGGTGATTTTGCAGCACCGATTGCAGTCACAGCAAAAACGCCGGGAAATTCAAGTTATTAAAAATTACGGTGAACTGCCGAAAGTGGAGTGTTATCCGGCTCAACTAAACCAGGTATTTATGAATTTGCTGTCGAATGCGATCGACGCTGTGGAAGAGTCATTAGTCATCAATCATTCGTCCTTAGCAAACAATATTCCAACAGTTAGAAATGATTGCGGACAAATGTTTGAGAAAAATCCTCAGATTCAGATTAGCACTGAAATAAATAGGGACAATCAAGTTGTTGTCCGCATTGCTGATAATGGACTCGGTATCAGCGCTGAAGTTCAGTCAAGGATGTTTGACCCGTTTTTTACTACGAAACCGATCGGCAGCGGCACTGGTTTGGGATTGTCGATTAGCTACCAAATTGTGAAATACGCCCACGGCGGTAGGTTGGGGTGTCATTCAGAAGTTGGCAGGGGAGCAGAATTTGCGATCGAACTGCCGATTTCGCAAAAGTTAAAAGTTCGGCAACGGATTCTGTAACGGATGTAACGGATGTCAGGAAGTTAGATATAGCTGATTGTTTTAGGTGCTTGGTCGATCGTATGCGTCAAGATTTCATTACTTCCCGATAACAGCCCCTTTCTACTCCAAATAGGCCCTGATGTGATATAATTAAAAGTTCGTTTTTTCGCGACCTGATGTTCCAGTCTTGCTGTGACGAGCGAATATTGCAGTTTTTATCTAGCAAACTCTGTCAACTTAAGTCTGTAGCATCTACCACATTTTAACTGAATTATGACTGACTCAATTCGCTTCCTGATGTGCGCTCCCGACCACTACGACGTGGATTACGTGATTAATCCTTGGATGGAGGGCAATGTGCACAAATCCTCGCGCGATCGCGCCGTCGAACAGTGGGAAAAACTCTACCGCGTCCTCAAAGACAACGCCGTAGTAGACCTCGTACCGCCCCAAAAAGGCTGGCCGGATATGGTTTTCACCGCCAACGCCGGTTTGCTTTTAGGCAATACCTTTGTCCTGAGCCGTTTCTATCACAAAGAACGCCAAGGCGAAGAACCCTATTTCAAAGAATGGTTTGAAAGCAAAGGTTTCACCGTTCACGAACTACCGAAAGACTTGCCCTTTGAGGGTGCTGGCGATGCTTTGCTCGATCGCGAAGGACGCTGGCTGTGGGCCGGATACGGCTTCCGTTCGGAACTCGACTCGCACCCGTTACTCGCAAAATGGCTCAACATTGAAGTGCTTTCCCTGCGTTTAGTAGACGAACGTTTCTATCACCTAGACACCTGTTTTTGTCCGCTCACGGGCGGCTATTTGCTTTACTATCCAGCAGCATTTGATTCTTACTCGAACCGCTTAATTGAAATGCGGGTAGCGCCGGAAAAACGGATTGCCATTGAAGAAGCTGATGCCGCAAATTTTGCCTGCAACGCTGTCAATATTGACAAAATTGTGGTAATGAACAAGGTCAGCGAAGCTTTGAAAACGCGCATTACTAAGGCTGGTTTTAAAGTTATTGAAACGCCGCTGAGCGAATTCCTGAAAGCTGGCGGCGCTGCTAAGTGCTTGACGCTGCGGGTGACGGAACCGGTGCAAGAAGATCGATCGGCAAACGTGATGGTAGAAAGCCGCACCATTCGCATGGAAGGTCACTTGCTGGATGCTGGTTTGATCAGCCGCGCTTTAGACTTAATTATCGATCAAGGCGGCAGTTTCCAAGTGCTGAATTTCAATCTGGGAGAGCAGCGCCAAAGCACATCCAGTGCCGACGTTAAAGTTTCGGCTCCTTCCCACGATGTGATGGAAGAAATCATGGGAATGCTGATTGACTTGGGTGCAGTAGCGCCGCCGCAAGAGATTTGCGACGCTAGTTTGGAACCTGTCGTGCAAGATGGCGTCGGCCCGGACGACTTTTACGTCAGTACGATTTATCCCACGGAAGTGCGGGTAAACAATCAGTGGGTGAAAGTACAAAATCAGCGGATGGATGGCGCAGTAGCTATTACAGAAACTGCAGGAGTTCCAGTCGCTAAATGCAAATTGCTGCGCGATTTAAAAGTAGGAGAAAAAGTCGTTGTCGATGTGGTAGGCATCCGCACGATCCGCAAAACAGAATCGCGGGAACAGCGAAATTCTCAGGAATTTAGCTTTATGTCGGGTAGCGTTTCTAGCGAACGCCGCGTCGAATTGGTAGTGGAACAAGTAGCGTGGGAATTGCGCCAAATTCGCGATCGGGGCGGTAAAGTTGTAGTCACGGCGGGGCCGGTTGTCATCCACACCGGCGGCGGCGAACATTTAGCGCATTTGATCCGCGAAGGTTACGTCCAAGCGCTGTTGGGCGGCAATGCGATCGCCGTTCACGACATGGAACAATCTAGCATGGGAACTTCTTTGGGAGTTGATATGAAACGGGGTGTTGCTGTGCGCGGCGGACACCGGCACCACTTGAAAATAATTAACACTGTGCGGCGTTACGGGAGTATTGCGAAAGCTGTGGAAGCTGGGCTGGTTACTAACGGTGTGATGTACGAGTGCGTCAAGAACAATATCCCGTTTTCCCTAGCAGGTTCGATCCGCGATGACGGGCCGCTTCCCGATACGCAAATGGATTTGATTAAGGCTCAAGAAGAGTATACTGAGCTGTTGCGCGGTGCGGATATGGTGTTGATGCTGTCGTCTATGCTGCACTCGATCGGTGTGGGAAATATGACGCCGGCTGGTGTGAAGATGGTTTGTGTGGACATTAATCCGGCGGTGGTGACTAAATTGAGCGATCGGGGGTCGATCGAATCTACCGGAGTTGTTACCGATGTGGGATTGTTCCTGAGTTTGTTGGTGAATCAATTGGATAAATTGACCAGCCGCCATCATGTAACTCAATCTGTTTAGATTTAGCACGTAGGGTGTGTTTTGAAACCCGGAGATCCCCCCTAGCCCCCCTTAATAA
>JAUBOG010000206.1:0-10703 GCA_036700105.1 Microcoleus occultus BM001215583 | reverse complement strand
AGCGAGTTTTTGCTGAGATTTTTTCAGAGAGCTAATCAGTTTAGTTTTATCAGCGCAGGTAAAAGCCGCCGCCCTTACCGACGACGTGGTGGAGTTCATGGCAGCGCAGTTGCAAAAATTGCCTGACAAAACGCAGGAAATGCTGAAGTTAGCCGCTTGCATCGGCAACTCTTTTGATTTGACGACGCTGGCGATCGTGTCGGAAAAATCGCAAACTGATGCGGCTGCTGATTTGTGGAAAGCGTTGCAAGAAGGCTTGATTTTGCCGATTAGCGAAACTTACAAATTTTTCCAGTCTGGCGATGCCGTTTCGACTCAGGAAATTTCAGTGCCGTATCGCTTTTTGCACGATCGCGTTCAACAAGCCGCCTATTCGCTGATTCCCGAAGACCAAAAACAGGCAACTCATTACAAAGTCGGTCAACTATTGCTGTCCAATACACCGATAGAGGGTCCCGAAGAAAACCTGTTTGTCATCGTCAACCAGTTGAACCAGGGTATTGGTATGTTAGTGGGTTCGGTTCAAACAAATCAATTAGCAAAACTCAATTTGCAAGCTGCACGAAAAGCCAAAAATTCTACTGCTTATGCAGCGGCATGGCGGTATTTAAATGTTGGTATTAATTTGCTTAAATCTGATAGTTGGCAAGAAAATTATAGCTTGTTTTTAGATTTTTATCTAGAAGCAACTGAAGCAGCTTACTTAATAGGAGATTTCGAGCGAGTAGAACACTTTGCTTTGGAAGTCGAAAAAAATGCTAAAACTTTTCTAGATAAAATTAAAATATATGAAATAAAAATCACAGTTTTCATTGCTAGCAATCAGCAGCAAGAAGCTATCGATCTTGGAGTGAAAACTCTCCACAAATTGGGCATAACCCTTTCTCAAGTTCATCTATCTACCGAAATCGATCGGGCGATCGCAGTAACGCATTCTCATCTTACTCAGAATGTAGGTGACATTGAAGGTTTAATGAACAGGCCGCCCATGACCGATCCCGAAAAAATAGTTGCGGTGCGTATTCTATCGAGTCTAGTGCCTGCAACTTTTGTCGCTAATCCTACTTTGTTTCCGTTAATTGTTTGCGAACAAGTCAATCTTTGTATTCTTTACGGTAACAGTTATCTAGCAGCATTTGCTTATGCGAATTACGGTTTAATTCTTTCGGGATTAGCTCCAGATAGCAATTCGGGTTATCAGTTTGGTAAACTCGCACAGTCAATTTTGACAAAATTTGACAATCGTGCGATTCAGGCAAAAGTTGATTGCACTTTTGGATTTTTTATTATAATCTGGCGAAAGCATCTTCGAGAAAGTTTACCCATTTTGCGATCGGGCTATCAAAGCGGATTGGAAACAGGCGATTTAGAATACGGTTCTTACTGCTTGCTTCATACTTGTGAAAATTCATATCTTCTCGGTCAAGAGCTAACATCACTCGCACGGGAGATGAAAGAAGCTCGCCATGCCCTATGCAGGATCAAGCAATACAATACTGTTAATTATGTTGAAATCTATCGTCAGGCTGTTTTGAACTTGATCGGAGATTGTCAAAATAACTGCCAGCTCAGTGGGGATGCTTATAACGAGTATGAATCTTTGAACTCCCACCAACAGCAGAACGATCGATATGCTATTTTAAATGTATATCTCAACAAAATGATTTTGTGTTTTTTGTTTGAAGAAATACAAGATGGTGTAACAAACGCTAGAGGTGCCGAGGACTATTTAAATGGTGTAATTGGCACTGCCTTTGTTGCAGTTTTTTATTTTTATGATTCTCTGATACATTTAAAAGCTGCGCTCGTTCTGGCGGACATAGAACGAGATGCGGTCTTCAAAAGAGTAACTAACAATCAGTCGAAAATGAAGGTATGGGCCGCTCGCGCGGAGATGAACTACTTGCACAAATATTATCTTGTGGAAGCTGAATTATCTAAGATTTTACAACAAAAATCAGAAGCGATCGACCTTTACGACAAAGCCATTTCCCTCGCCAAACAAAATGGATACCTTCAAGAAGAAGCACTTAGCAATGAACTTGCCGCCAAATTCTACCTCGACTGGGGCAAAGAAAAAGTTGCCGCAGGCTATATGCAAGAAGCCTATTATTGCTACGCCCGATGGGGAGCAAAAGCCAAAGTTGTAGATTTGGAAACTCGCTACCGAAAACTGTTGACTCCCATTTTCCAAAGAGCGCAGATGGAGGATATCTCGCCCCTCACCACCTCTGTAAATACCCTCATTTCCCTACAGCAAACAGTCTCCAGCAGTTCCACCACTTCCATTTCTAACCTGCTGGATCTCGGCACTGTCCTCAAAGCAGCGCAGGCACTCTCTAGCGAAATCCATCTCGACAAATTACTTGCTACTGTCATGCAAGTAATTGTCGAAAATTCTGGAGCAGATAAAGCAGCTTTATTTCTCGATCGCGACGGCGAGTTAGAAGTAGTTATCAAATATTTAGATAATGGCATTCAGTGTTTTTCTCCTAAGCCTGTAGATGAGTGCAAGCATTTTCCTACTGCGGTGATTCACTATGTCGAACGCACTTTAGAAACCGTCATTACCGATGCTAAAATCCATCCCAGCATTGTTAGCGATTCCTATTTCATCCAACACCAGCCCCAAAGTTTGTTATGTACGCCCATCCTGAATCAAGGCAAACTAATGGGCGTGTTGTATTTAGAAAACTCGCTGACGAAAGGAGCATTTACAAAGGAGCGCGTGGAATTGCTAAAACTGCTTTGTTCCCAAGCCGCAATTTCCCTAAAAAATGCAGGACTCTATCAACAATCCCAAACTTATGCCCAACAACTCGGTCTGAAATCTCAGCAATTGGAGCAAACTTTACAAGAACTTCAAACTATGCAACTGCAACTGGTGCAGAATGAGAAAATGTCGGCTTTAGGAAATTTGGTAGCGGGGGTAGCGCACGAAATTAACAATCCCGTCGGCTTTCTCAAAGGCAACATCCAACCCGCTCTCGATTATATCAAAGATTTGTTTGGCTTAATCGATTTATATCAAGAAAAATTACCGCTACCCGATGCGGAAATAGAAGATGAAATCGAAACAATCGATTTGAAATTTGTGCGCGAAGATTTACCCAAGTTGGTTGGTTCCATGCAAGAAGGAGTCGATCGCATCGCCAACATCAGCACTTCCCTGCGCACTTTCTCGCGTGCTGATAGCGATACTCCCGTTGCCTTTAACTTGCATGAAGGAATCGACAGCACGATTTTGATTCTCAAACACCGTCTCAAAGCCAACGAAAATCGTCCCGAGATTAAAGTAATTAAAAACTACGGTCAGATTCCTCAAGTAGAATGTTTTGCCGGACAACTAAATCAGGTATTTATGAACATTCTGGCAAATGCGATCGATGCGCTAGAAGAGTCGAATCAAGGCCGCAGTTTTGCCGAAATTCAAGCAAATCCTAATTTAATTACCATTACCAGCGAATGCAGTGAAAATAAGACCTCAGTTTTTGTGAGAATTAAAGACAATGGCAGGGGAATGCCAGAAGAAGTAAAACAGAAAATCTTCGCTCATCTCTTCACGACTAAAGCAGTTGGCAAAGGGACGGGATTGGGGTTAACGATCGCCCATCAAATTGTAACTCAAAAACACAAAGGTTTGCTGGAAGTAAACTCTACTTTCGGTCAAGGTGCTGAATTTATCATCGCGCTGCCTGCGACTTGAATTGGCAATTGGTAGTTGATATCAATATAAAAACCAAAATTACAATTGCTATTTACAGCAAACTCATGTACAATATAGCCGATATGTGCATCAAATCTCAAGTTCAACAGGGTTCAAAATATGGCAACCAGAATTCAGAACCTGCAAATAACTCAAGTGGTTGACGGCGACACTATTAAAGTTGTTCTCAACGGCAAAACCGAGTCTCTGCGGCTGATTTGCGTCGATACAGAAGAAAGTCATTCTGGAGGCTCAAAACCTGTAACTGCGGCGGGGAAAGAAGCTTCTGAAATGGCTAAAAAATACTTTGCGACGGAAGGCGGCGGACTTGCTAAAGTTGATATTGAATTTGATACAGATGACCCGATCGCCATTGCGGTAGAAAAACACCGCGATAACTACGGCCGCCTGCTGTGTTACGTACATAAAGACGGCGAAAATTACAATCTCAAACTGATTGCTGAGGGCTGGAGTCCCTACTTTGTGAAATACGGGCGATCGCGATTGTATCACCGCCAAATGACAGAGGCAGAATCGGGCGCAAAAGCTTACAATCTGATGATTTGGAATCCGCATACAAATGCCAAAATTCCGTCTCGCAATTATGCTAATTTGTTGCCTTGGTGGTCGATGCGAGGCTCGATAGTCGAAGAATTTCGCTTGTCAGAAGCAGCGGGAGGAGCATTTTCTTTAAGGTTGGATTATCCAAAAATCTTAGCCGCTTCGGAGACAGGTAAATCTATTACTGTTTTCTGCGATTTGCAAGCCGGAATTAATAAATGGATCGGGGACAATGCTCTGATTCATGCGGGTTCGGTTTATCACAAATTAGATTTGTGGATACCTGATGCTGAGAATGAGACGATGGCGCCTTTAAAGCGACTGATTGACAAGCGTTATGCCGGTCTAGGACGCGGCTACGTTTATGTTAGCGGGAAAGTAGAACACTACAAAGGAAAACCTCAAATAGTTTTGAAGAATATCAAACAACTTTCAGATTTTCCCCGATAATACTTAAAGTCAACTTAATTTCAGCTACATCAATCAATTGAGTGCGGTTTCCTTGACTGTAAGTCGCATAGCTATATGATTTACCTTTAGTATTTGCTGAAATTTCACCGATATAAAATTTCCAGTATCGATAAAATAACCAGCGTCAGGATAGTTTCCATCTGCTGAGATGTAAGCGATACAACCAACATTAAATACCTGCTCTTGTTTCCCAACGATTGTCCTATTTTAGGTAGATTTTGCAAGTTTAAATGTCCTAATTTAACAGAAGTCGCATTAATTTGGTTGATTTGTTGGGGTGTTTCCAGGTAAATGTCTAGGTGCTGCTCGATGCGATCGCTAACTTCGCTGCTGAGTCTATTTGCCAAGTCGTTAATAATTTTTTGTCCGTTGCGGAATGTAAATATCCAGTTAAACCTACGGCTGCGAAGATTTGCAGGACAAATGGAACGATCGGGAGGGTTTGCAGCGATAACTTTGGCAGTGTTTTTTTTGATAAAGGAAGTTGTCCGATCGTTTTGGCTGGCTTTAGTATTGGCTGTATCTCGCAAATTTCCAGAGCGCAGAAATAGAGAACGATCGCAAACTACGATCGCCTCTATTTAGCAATGATATTCGATTTATCTAGAAATGCAATAAAATCTATTGCCGCATGGAAGGAACATCAAAAAACCGACATCCCAAAGGATTTATGCGCGGAGATGGAGTCGGAGGAGTTGCTGTACGATCGCTAGAGTTAGGAGGTGTGCTGTTAAGTTCTGACACGGTAAAAGATTTAGAAATGTTGCGATTTTTGGGGCGATCGCTAACAGAAGTATTAGCAACATCTGGGGACGGCGGACTTGCGATCTCGTTTATTTCTATTGCATCATTTCGGGATTCGGCAGTCGTTTGTGCCTGACAGGGATACGCAGTCATGGCAGAAATTAAAGCCAAGCCCAGAAAGCAAAAAAAGCTGGTTGATTTAATCATATTATCGAAGCCAAAAATTAAAGAACTATTAATAATGCACCTGATAATAGATTAAGTTAGGAAAATGTATGTTTCAAGCGTGTTTATTCGGAGTTTTTTAAACTTAATTCTTACGTATTTGTATGTAGAAAAAATGATTTAAACCGGGAAGTTAGCGATCGAGTATAAAGTTTCAGTAAAGATAGCGGGTTTTTACTGAAACAAAGCATTAGGACATCCCGCTAGCGGTAAGCTGCGCGCCCGCACCCGGAGAGAATTAGTTTATGCGCAATTCACAGCAGTCTTAAAAAGAAAATGAAGTTCTCAATACACCAACTGCGATCGAGTCACTATTCGGAGTATGACCGGGTTGAAAAATCAAAATCAATCCAGGGGTGACACTGACATTATTATTCACCTGCCAGCGGTAGAATACCTCAACATGAGTAGTCGTTCCAGGTTGTCCGCCCCTTCGCCCTAAACCGGTATCTAAAAAATCAGGAATATTATTGCCCGCAGCTAAATTGCTGCTGACAATTTTAGGCGGTTGCCCGATATAAATTCCTCCTAAATTTCCGGTTTTAAATAAATCGGGAAAATTCACAAAAACCATATAATTTGTAGTTGCTACCGCGCCCGCTCTGCCGGGAATCCGAGAATTAGTATAGCCAGCCCAACCTCCCACGGAAACTCGCGGTGAAATGCGCCAATTTAAACTTGCTCCCACAGCATTTGTTTGCAAAGATGCTGACTTGTTTGTATTGGAAGCGATCGCAGTTAATTGGCTGTCACCAGCGAAACTAAGCAGATTACCGTCAGGTGAATAATCGTTCACATAATAGAAAGTGACATCCACTGGATCTACTGGTGTCAAAGTTAGCTCTACTCCCAATGTATTGTGCCCTTTAGCTCCGGTTGAACTGACAAAAAATCCGGGAATATTAGTAGAATAAACTGCTTGCAAACTTGCTTTTTTGGCAAATTGCCAGTCAATGCCGATGCCTCCTTGACCGAAACCAGTGTTCAAAATTGGGTTTCTTTGAGCGAAGGTAGAAACGGGACCAGCAGTTGCACTTTCTGCCCGATTCGGTCCTCGGAAACCGCTAATCATGTTAACTCCTGTTGTCCCTGCAATCACGGCCAATTTATCGCCAACCAGAAAGCGATAATAGAGGTCGCTGAGGGTAATTCCAGAAGTTTCACCGAAATTGTAAGCAAGGTTGATGTCTTCGGTTAATTGCGGTGCAGTGCCTCCTGTCTGGTTGTAAAAACCGATTAATAAGTTACTGCGAGGACTGAAGTTAGTGGTTAAATAAAATTGACTTAAGGCGATTGTATTGACATTTGTACCGGGGTCTTTGGTATCTCTTTTGCCGTCTCTGGGAGCGCGATCCGCACGGTTGGGACTGCGCCCTTGTATCCCAAAAACTGCGAATCCCGACAGCTTAGTTATTGGTGAAAATTGATTGGCTTTTAGTTCGGTATTTCGCGCTTCTAGCAAGTCTGTTCGACCTCGCAATGTGGCAATTTCTGCTGCAAATTGTTCTTGTAATTTTTGGACTTTGATTAAGTCATCTCGGGTAACTATATTTTCGCTTTTATTGCCAATTAACTCGCGGATTTTATCCAAGCAAGCATTGACTCCGGCTGCAAATTCATAGCGGGTGATGGCGCGGTTTCCGCGATAGGTTCCGTCGGGGTATCCCGCTATGCAGCCGTATCTTTCTACTAAGGATTGCAGTGCTTGAAATGCCCAATCTGCGGGCTGTACGTCGCTTAGTTGGGAAACTGATGTGACTTGTTCGAGGGAGTTGTCACCAGGGTAATTTAATGGGGGATTTTCTAATTTATTTTCTGCAACTAATCGAGGTATTTCTATGGGTTCCGCTTCGCTGGTGCTGGATATGTGAGTTTCTATCTCACTCGCGATAGGTGCAGGTTGCTCGGGTGTCGGAGTAATTGGTGAATTTACGTTTGCATCGCCAGCAATTTCGACTGATTTACTGTCAAAATTCTCGGGTAGATTTGTCAGGAAAGGTGGTTGATACCATTCATTGACTGAATTTTCGGAATTGGGAATATTTGCTGCGGTTTCAGGATCGATCGCTTCTGCTAGGGCCCAAATGCTGAATAATAGCGGGAATCCGCATCCCAGGATTAAGCTGCTGATGGTTTGTCTCAGAAGCCGATCGCACTTGTAATTTTTCATCGTTTGTTATACTTAGTGAGGTATCTCAAAAAACGTGAGGAAAACAGATGATTCCCTACGGGATAGGTACTATTCGAGATTAAGGGCGATCGTAAATTCCGTCCCTTCTCCCAAAACAGACGCACAAGTCAAACAGCCGCCGTGGGTTTCTTCCACTATTTGACGGCTGATTGACAAACCGATTCCCGTTCCTTTTCCCACAGCTTTTGTGGTAAATGAACATTCAAAAATATGAGATATTATTTCCTCAGACATTCCTTTGCCATTGTCTTTAATTTTAATCAAAACATCTCCCTGTCGCTCGGACAACTCAGTAGTAATAGTAATCGTGTTGGGTGCGGCTGCAATCGATGAAAAAGTCCGCCCCTGGTTGGATTCTTCTACCGCATCGATCGCATTTGCCACTACATTCATAAACACCTGATTCAGTTGTCCCAAATAGCATTTAAGCAAAGGAATATCTCCATACTTTTTGATAACTTGAATTTCCGGACGGTTATTATTAGCCTTCAAACGGTGCTGCAAAATCATCAACGTGCTGTCAATCCCTTCGCGGATATCGGCTAACACTTTATACTCGCTGTCTGCACGAGAAAACGTGCGGAGCGAGTTGCTGATGTTGCGGATGCGTTCGATTCCGGTTTTCATAGAAAACAGCATTTTTGGCAAGTCTTCTATGAGAAATTCTAGGTCTATCTCTAATGCTTTCCTTTCCATTTCAGAACCGGAAATGTGGCATTTTTCCTGGCAAAGGTGCAGATATTCTGTCAAATCTTTAATCGCGTTAGTCGCTTCCTCAATATTCCCGACTATACAGCCGACTGGGTTGTTAATTTCGTGGGCAATACCAGCAATAAGCTGACCGATTGCAGACATTTTTTCACTTTGAACGAGCTGTAATTGCGTTTGCTTTAATTCTTTTATAGTCTGGTAAAGTTTGGCCGTTCGTTTCTCCACTCGTTCCTCTAGCTGCTGATTTTGTTCGGCCAATTGTAAAGTCAGTCGCCGCAGTTTTAAATGGACTTTAATTCGGGCTAAAACTTCTTCTTGCTGAAACGGTTTGCTGATGTAATCTACTGCGCCTAAACTCAAACCTTTAACTTTATCGACTGTATCCGAAAGAGCTGTCATAAATATAATCGGAATCTCTTTTGTTATCAAATCTGCCTGCAACCTGCTGCAAGTTTCAAATCCGTCAATTCCGGGCATCATCACATCCAATAAAATCAAATCTGGAGGTGAATTTTTTACGAGTTCGATGCCGCTTTTACCGTCCATTTCAACCAAAACGTCATATCCGCGATCGGACAAAGCTTTATACAAAACTTGTAAGTTAGTTGGATTGTCATCTATGACTAAGATTGTTCCTATTTCTTCAGAATTTAACATTTTTTCCCTGTTTTCAAAATTTATAGATTTGTAGTTGCGTTCTTAAATATGTCGCACAATTCCTAACCCTGTTGCAGAAATTGTCTGATCTTCTGAATGTTAAACTCTTGCACTAATTGATTCAACTGGTTGACAAAAGGCTGATACTTTGCATCGCTTTTACTTAGCTTTTCTAACTCCTGCTCTATTCCTTTCATTTGTCCCTTTCTAGCATACTCTATCAAGTTTGCCAATTCAGAAGCAGGCGGCAAAACCATTTCTAATTCTGCTTGTTCTTGTGAGTTTGCAAGGACTGTCAGTGTTTCTGCGTAAACCCACGACAAATCTAAATGTTTTGCTAACAAAACATAAAGTTCTTCAGCTTGCACCGGTTTTGACAAGAAATCATCTCCACCCGCTGCTAAACTCTGTTGTCTGTCTATCTCGTAAACGCTAGCTGACGAGACGATAATTGGGATATTTTTGAAATTTTCCGATCGCCGCACTTGCGACAGCATCTCCCACCCGTCCACGACTGGCATAGACAAATCGGTAATAATTAAATCCGGCATCAGTTTACTAAGTTTTTCTAATGCTTCTCGCCCGTTTTCTGCTTCCACCATTGCAAAACCTAAAGGTGAAAGCAGGTTGACAATTACCGATCGATTTTCCCACCTATCGTCCACAATTAAAATTTGTTTTTTGCTGCCTGAATAGCCGATAATTTTTCCGATTTTAGTGAAACTGCTGCTGTGCATCCAATCCGCAGCAAGGGGGCAAGATATCTCAAATTCAAACACGCTACCCGCACCTAATTCGCTTTGCACGCTGATGCTGCTATCCATCATTTCTACGATTTTTTGAGTGATGGCTAGCCCCAGCCCAGTTCCTTCTGATTTGCGGGCATCATCTCCGACTTGCTCGAAGGGTAAAAAGATTTTTTCTAATTGCGCGGCACTGATTCCTACTCCTGTGTCTCGGACTCGAAAATGAAGTTTAATTATGGAGGAGTTTGATGGGTGGCTGCTGCCAGAAATTTCTAAGTTTACGCTGCCATTGTCAGTAAATTTGATTGCATTTCCCAGTAAATTAAGCAACACTTGCCGCAATCGTTTTTCGTCGGCGGCGATGCCGTCGGGCAAATTTGCCGTGGGTTGATAGTGAAAATCTATATTTTTTTGTTCGGCTTTGATGCGGCTGATTTCGACAACTGCTTGCAGGAATGAAGGAAGGTGAAATGCGATTAGATGCAGTTCCATTTTTCCGGATTCAATTTTTGAAAGGTCGAGAATGTCGTTAATTAGGGTTAATAAATGACTGCCGCACTGGTGGATGATGCTGATGCCGTGCTGGTCTTTTTTTGTCATGGTTTGAGAGCCAGGGCGAACGCATCTAAATTTCATGTTAACAGAATATGGTATATTGGAGGATAGTTCTTGATTACTCAAAAAATATTTA
>JAUBOG010000205.1:0-10756 GCA_036700105.1 Microcoleus occultus BM001215583 | reverse complement strand
CAGGAGTCTTTTCTTTCGTTCCCCTTCTTAAGGGGGATGCGAGGGGGATCTAGACTTAGGTAAAAACTAGAGATATCAAGGATTTCAGGCTTAAGTTGACACCTATGGGCTTTTGGAGTGTCCCTACGGGATATTGAATGTAGTTCATAAACCTGCAATACAGGCATTATCCGTCCAAGACTTCAGCATTTTAAGCTTAAATGAATTCAAATAAATTAGCAGCCAAGGGATTTATCACGATTTTAACCGGTCTTTACTCTTTTCAAGATTGCGTGCATTTTCTGGCATCGATCAGGAAGTTTCACAGCGAGCCAATTATTGTTTTAATAGATAGAGTGCCTCGAATTTTATATCCTGTACTTCAGGTGTTTGGAAACGTCATATTGAAACCTGCACCCTCTCACGAAAATCCTGTTTTAGCGTCACGGCAAGCTAAGCTCGCTTTGTACGGAGAATCTCTGTTTGACAAGACTATTTATCTGGATTGCGATATTTGTTTGCTGTCGCCAATAGCTGAGGTTTTTGACTATCTCGATGAAGTGGATTTGCTGGTGACGGAAGATGTGCAACCTGCGATCGCCAAAGCTGCTAATTTATTAAGAGTCAAGCAAGATATCCTCTCAACTTTGCAATCTTTGGGATTGCCGCTAACCGAAAATAGCATTCAATACAACGGCGGATTTATCGCTTTTACCAAAAGCAGTAAAAACCGCGAATTTTTCCATAAATTTAAGAAATATTTCGAGATAGTAATTGCTAATCAAAATGTGCTATTATTAAAAGATCAAGGTGCTTTTGCCGCTGCCGTTGAATCTGCGAAACCGGAAATAAGAACGCTGTCCCCAGTTTACAACTACTTGGATAAGTGGAAAGATGTTTATGCGATCGGCAAACCGATCAAAGTAATGCACTGCACGTACCCCTACCGCCCGCAGTACGCCAAAAACGTAACGCGATCGCTTTTTACTCGAATAGTCGATCGCACCGCCCAACTATTTTTACCGAATCAACTCAACAATCCCTGGCGTTTAAAATAAACTTTTTCTCACTCTGCGGTTAAATAAAAAATATAACTAATCTAGCTACCGTGCAACATTACACTGAAGAATTATACAAATACTTACAAAAAACCTCCCGAGAATCAGCCAGAGAAATCATCCCTATCCTGTGGGAATTCGTGCAGCCAAAGCGAATAATTGATGTCGGTTGCGGTACAGGAACCTGGCTGTCAGCATTCACAGAATTCGGGGTTGAAGATATTTGGGGAATTGACGGTGATTGGGTAGATCCAAAAATGCTAGAAATTCCGGCTGACAGATTTTTAGCATTAGACTTAACCCAGCCTTTACCCATAGAACAAAAATGCGATTTAGTTGTTTCCTTAGAAGTCGCAGAACACTTGCACCCTGACTGCGCCCGGGTATTCGTAGAGTCTTTAGTAAAGCTTGGCCCAGTTATTTTATTCTCTGCCGCAGTACCATTTCAAGGAGGCACAAATCACGTAAACGAACAGTGGCCCGAGTATTGGGCAAAACTCTTTCACGAGCAAGGATATGTGGCGATTGACTGCGTGAGAAACAAAATATGGCAAAACGATCGAGTTAAATGGTACTACGCCCAGAATATACTCGTATTCGCGAACGCAGAATATTTAACAACTAATCCAGTCTTGCAAAAAGAAGCCGATAAAACTAACATTTTTGGGCTTTCCTTAATTCATCCCCAACTTTATTTGCGAACAGCTTCAGAAGCGACTAAATTAAAACAAGAAATCAAAGATGCTGTAGCGTTAAAAGATCCGAGGATTTCGGTAAAAACAGTATTTTTTGCTTTGCCAACATTGACAAAAGCTCGATTAAGCAGGAAAATAAAGCAGCTTTTTGATAAAAAAAATACCAAGTGAAAGTTTCATTAGTGGTGAGCGATTTGTCGGGAGGAGGTGCAATTCGTGCTTTTCTCTTGGCTCAAGTCCTGCTCTATCTTAAATACGAGGTAGAAGTTGTCGGATTTCATTTTGGCAATGAATTGTATGCTATTCCTCCGAAAAACATCCCAGTCTTTGCAATACCTGGGAAAAACTATCCTGGGTTTTTGATAGACGCTCAAAAAATATTGAAAAAAATAGATGGGGATATTATTTATGCAGTCAAACCTAAACCTACAAGCTTTGGTTTATCGCTCCTAAAAAAACTGGGTACTCGCCGCCCCGTGATTTTAGATATAGATGACTGGGAACTTAGCTGGTTCGGCGGCGACGAATGGAAATACCGTCCTAATTTTAAACAGCTTTATCGAGATATTTTCAAACAAAACGGTGAATTGAGAAAACCAGATTATCCGCTATACATCCAGTGGATGGAAAGTTTGGTTTCCCGTGCTGATGCTGTCACCGTCGATACTGAGTTTTTAAAACAGCGTTTTGGTGGTGTATATTTGCCTAATGGTAAGGATACTGAAATGTTTGACCCGGCTAAATACAATCCTGAATTGAGCCGGCAGCGTTACGGCTTGTCGGGGTATAGAATTCTGATGTTTCCCGGTGCGCCGCGACCTCACAAAGGTGTTGAGGATGTTTTGATGGCCCTCGAACAGTTAAATCAGCCAGATTTAAAATTAGCGATCGTCGGCGGAAGTCCTTATGATGATTATGATGATAGACTTATGCAACAATGGGGGCGTTGGATTGTTAAACTGCCAAGGTTTCCGCTCGAAACGATGCCTGAAGTTGTAGCGGCGGCTCACATTGTGGTTGTTCCCCAGCGAGAGACTCTCGCAGCCGCGGCTCAGTTTCCGCTCAAGCTGACAGATGGCATGGCAATGGCTAAGCCTGTTTTGTCTACGCGAGTGGGGGATATTCCAGCAATTTTAGGGGGAACTGGTTATTTAGTGGAGCCGAATTCTCCCGCTCAAATTTCCCAAAAAATTCAATGGATATTTGAAAATTTGACAGCGGCAAATTTGCAAGGAATGAAAGCTCGGGAAAGATGCGTGAAAAAATATAGCATTCAAGCAATGGCGCCGATACTTTCAGATATAATTGCAGGTAGGTTTAGGTGATTTTTAAGGGACTGAAGGGAGGAAGAAAAACTGGCTGTAATTAAAGAATGTTTTGAGAGCCCGTACTGTTTAGCTGGGAATGCTTCATGTCTGCCAATAAGCTACTCCTAAAATTTGCCAGACGATATCCCGGCAGGATTCTGTTAACTGTGATGCTGGGCTTTTGTGGGGCTTTATTCAACGGTATCAGCACTACTCTGATTGTCCCAGTGCTTTTAAGTTTTTTAGAGGAAGGTGTCGAGTTTCGCGGCGCTCCACCTTTAATTAAAACTTTGATGTATCCCTTTGAAGGAATGCCTCAACAACAGCGGCTGGTTTTAATGACAGCGGCAATTGTTTTGGCAATTGTCATGAAAAATATTGCCAGTTATATCAATACTTTAGTAGCTACTTCTCTGACGCGCTCCCTGACTTTTGATTTGCGAGAAGCAGGTTTGCGGTTGTTGTTAGAAGTAGATTTAGATTTTTATTCTAAAACTAAAGTAGGGGATTTAATTAATAGATTGGGTGGAGAAATAGGCCGGACTGCTAGTGCAGTGGGTACGGCGATCGGAATGTTTACTACCTCGATCACCGTTTTAGTTTTTGTCGGTCTGCTGCTTTCTATCTCGTGGAAACTGACGGTGACAGCTACAGTTTTGCTGGCGTTAGTTGCTTGGACAAATCAATACATTATTAACCGTTCCAAGTTTTTTGGACACCTGCTCTCGGAAATGTCGAAAGATTATTCGGTGCGGGTACTCGAAACCATGACGGGAATTAGGCTGGTTAAGTCAACAGGGAACGAGGAAAGGGAGTATCAGCGGATCAAGGATTTAATTCAAAGGCGAGAGCAAGCGGACTTTCAGGCTCAGGTAAACTATGCGGCGATCGCCCCAATCAACGAAGTTGTTAATTTAATAGTTATTATTTTGATTGTATTTATAGGGCGCACCATATTTGCGAATGAACTAGAGTCTATATCTACAGTTTTATTGACCTATTTGTTGGTACTTTTTCGGCTTATTCCTTTGATTTCTCAGTTAAATGGCGCGCGCAGTCAATTCGCTAATACCTCGGCTAGTGTAGAAGTGGTAAATGATTTTTTGAGGTGCGATGACAAGCCGTTTATGCTGAACGGTTCCGTGCCTTACACTCATTTGCGATCGGGAATCCATTTTAATAAAATATCTTTTAGTTATCCCAATCACAAGAGTTTAGTTCTTCAAGGAATTGATTTATTTCTACCTCACGGCACTACTTTAGCCTTGGTAGGAACTTCGGGTTCGGGCAAGTCAACGTTGGCAGATTTACTGCCGAGATTTTACGATCCTACGGTCGGTTATATCTCGATCGATGGCAGGGATTTGCGCGAATTTGAGCTGAAAAGTCTCAGAAAAGCGATGGGTATTGTCAGCCAAGATACGTTTTTGTTTAATGCTTCGGTGCGCGAAAATATTGCTTACGCTAGGCCCCAAGCGACTGAGGAAGAAATTGTGGAAGCGGCGAAGGGAGCGAATGCTTATGAGTTTATCGAACAGTTGCCGGAGGGGCTGAATACTCAAATTGGCGATCGCGGCGTGATACTATCGGGAGGGCAGCGTCAGAGAATATCGATCGCCCGAGCGCTGTTGCAAAACCCGGAGATTTTAATCTTAGATGAAGCAACGAGCTCGCTGGATACGGTTTCGGAAAGGTACGTGCAATCGGCGATCGAGAAATTGAGCTGCGATCGCACAACCTTAGTAATCGCCCACCGCCTCTCCACAGTCCAAAAAGCCGACAAAATCGCCGTGATCGATCGCGGACAAGTCGTAGAAATTGGCTCCCACGAAGAATTGCTAGCCAAAGGAGGCTACTACACTCGCTTGTATTCAGTGCAATTTGCCGAAGAAACCGCACGCGACGAAGCTCTAATTAGGGGTTCTTACGAAATTCGCACGCGCCTGACTCCCATGATAGCTTACCTCAAATTGCTAGTAGATGAAATGGTAGATTCTCCCGAAGAAAGAGACGAATTAATCAGAGAATCATTTCACTCCGCTGCTAACATTTTCAAGACTTTAGAATTTATAGAAAATACTATCAAGCGCCAGACTGTTAAAAAGTAAGAAGAAGGAAGAAGGAAGAAGGAAGAAGGAAGAGCCTTGTTCACAGGCTGTGGCTGGGAATACATTTCTGGAGGCACTGCCTCCCACTACCAATTGCCAACAGCACGACACGGAAATCACGGATACACGGATAGTTTTTTCAACCATTACCCATTACTATTACCATGTCTAAATATTATGTATTTTTCACCCGAAATGTCTTGCCGCAACCCAATGTAGCCAGCTTAGTTCAAGTTGCGCACTCTGCCAATGCGGCAGCAAATCTCGGTTTACCAGCAGTTTTGGTTTATCTCCGAAAAGGATGGAAGGCTTTTAATCCGGTTGATTTGCTTTTTCCTTTTCAACCGAGAAAACCGGATGACAAACTTGCCCGAATATACAATATTCAAGATAAATTAAAAATAGCAGATTTACCGATGCCGTGCCCGATCGACCTTTTCGACAGCAAGTGGACGAGTTCCAGTACAATAGTCTCAAAATACTACCTGCCGGTTCACCTGCTGAAATCCACTCAAATCGTCCACACCCGCGACTGGAACTTTGTTAAAGCCGCAGTTAAAAACGGAATTCCCGCTATCTACGAACAGCATCACCGCGAAAACAAGAAATTTGAGCCAGAAATTGTCCGCAATCCTCTGTTTCAGATTTCCGTAACTGTTGCCGATACAGTGCGAGAAAGCATGATTCAGAATGGAATGCCGCCGGAAAAAGTAATTATGCTGCACAACGGTTTTAATCAGTTATTTCTCGCCAGACAAACCGCAGATTCCCAGAATTGGCGGCAGAAGTTATTAGGAGATGGCAGAGAAAATTTAGCCGTTTATGCGGGCGGACTTTACCCGTTTAAAGGTGTGGATATGTTGGTGGGTGTCGCGGAGGAATTGCCGGGAGTTGAATTTGCGATCGCAGGCGGCGATTCATCCCAAGTAACAGCATACCAGAAGTTAGCAAAATCCAAGCAAGTTAACAACATCAAATTTCTCGGCTACCTCCCGCAAAATCAACTAGCCAGCTTGCTGCAAGCCGCCGATGTGTTGGTTCACCCGCACTGTTTGACAGAGGCGGCGACGTTCACATCTCCTTTGAAATTCTTCGATTATATGGCATCGGGAACACCGATTGTGGCGACGGAGATTCCATCTTTGCTTGAATTTAAATCGGGGAATATCGCCGCGACTTGGTGCGCGCCCGATAACCCGTATGAATTTGCACAAAGCATTCAAGCTTGTTTAACAAAATATCCCAGGAAGGTCGAAGGTTATGCAGAAACTATGGATTTTGTCAAGCAGTTTTCCTGGGAAAACCGGATCGAGAAAATTTTGAGTTATGTGGATGAAGAAGTGCGATCGTAAATTATTCATTAATCCGCATCCGATAATTTAAAAATCCGTAGGGGCGGGTTTTACCAACCATAATCGCTTAAAATCGATCGTCTCATAAACCCGCCCCACCCACACGCGAAAACTGCTTCTTCCTTCTTCCTTCTTCCTTCTTCCTTCTGCTATATGAACCCAAAAATCATCGGCACAATCACCACCTACCCAGGCATGAGTCAAAGCGACTGGCTGTGGCAACAAACCCCCGAAAACTTCGGCAAATGGCGCAACATTCAAATGCTAGCCAATCACCCAGAACCCGACTTTTTACTCATGTATCAATTCGACTTTCCCAAACCGCCCAAACAGCAATCCTGGCTGGACAAAATCCGCCGTCCAAGCCCCCAAAATCCCGAAAACGACATCCGAGACAAATTGCGCGGTGTCCCCCAGGAACGCATAATTTACCTAATCCGCGAGCCGCCGTTACCAGAAGTTATTGAAATTACCAAAGCCAACTACGATCGAGCAAAACTTTACTGCGGTTACATTTCCGGGCCCGACGATTTCGCACCAAACCCCAATTATATGCCCGCGATTTGGTATCACAACAACTCGTTTCGAGAACTGAATGAAATGCCGCCACCAACTAAAACAAAATCCTGTTCTTGGATAACTTCAGGTGTTAGCCGCACAGCCAATCACCGCCAGCGATTAGACTTTATCAAATTGCTGCAACAACAAGAATTAAACTTTGACCTTTACGGGCGAAACTTGCCAACTTGGGCGCGCGGAAATGGCACTGTCAACAATAAATGGCACGCCGTCGCACCATACTATTACAACTTAGCTATTGAAAATTATGCAGAAAACGATTGGTATGTCAGCGAGAAGCTTTGGGATGCCTTGTTAGCTTGGTGTTTGCCGATTTATTACGGCGGTTCGGCGGCGGATAAGTTGTTGCCTGCAGGGAGTTTTCTGCGGCTGCCGAGTTTGGATGAGAAAGGAGTAGAATTTATTCAAGAGGTGATTGCAACCCCGGATTATTGGCATGAAGCGAGGGAGAAAATTGCCGAAGCCCGACAAATTATTCTCCACGAATTGAACTTGCTGAATTGGCTGTCTAATTTTGTATCTTAGGAAATAGCGCAATGACAGATAATTCGGCGGTTGAAACCGCAACTACATAAACAAAGTCCGCGCAACGCGAGACTAATAGATATGAACGGAATTTGCACCCTAGCCAACGATACAGTTTGCGACCAACTAATTGCCTTGCTCAACAGTATTGAAACTATCTTAGGCTCAAATATTCCTGTCTGCATTTATCCTTTCGACGACCAAATACAGCAAATCAAAGCAGAAATTGTCAACCGTCCCAACATCTTTATTTATGAAGATACTGTCTCAATTCAGCGGTGGGACAAATTCATGGAAGCAGCCGCACCAGAGCGTTTGAACCGCAAAAAGTTTCGGCTTTACGGCGCGCACCGCCGCTTTTGCGCTTTCGACGGCCCCTTTGAAAAGTTTATCTATCTGGATGCGGATACTTTGGTGATGAATTCCCTTGATGCGGTTTTTCAGAAGTTAGAGTCATCGGATTTTGTGGTTTACGATTTTCAATTTCGCGATCCAACTAAAGTATACAACATTCACTCGCCAAAACTGCTCGAAGTCTTTGAGCAAAATCGGATCGATTCGGAAATATTTTGTTCGGGATTTTACGCCAGCAAGCAAGGATTGTTTGAGCAAAATACTAGAGAATGGTTGTTAGCTCAACTGCAATCTGGCGATGCGGAAATTCTCTATGCAGGTGCGGGAGAACAGCCTCTGCTCAATTATATGGTGATGAAAACTAAGATGAATAGTTATAATTTTGCTCGCAGCCTCCCGGATGGGGAGAAAACTGGGTGCTGCGTCAGTTCTCAACATTTTGAAGAGCAAGATTGGGTCTTGTACGATAAGGGAAACCGGCTTACTTACATTCATTATATCGGCGTGCCGCCGGATTTGATTCGGAGAGTTTGTGCGGGGGATAATATTGAGTTTCCCTATCGCGATTTGTTTCTGCATTACCGCTTTCTTCGGGAACCTGAGAAGCGTCCGATTTTTGCCCAAGCGCCAAAGTCTTATACTGAGGTTTGTTCGCCGAATTTGTTAGAAAGGGTATTGAGAAGGTTGAGGATAAATGTATGAATCGCGGTATTTATATTGTTGCGAATGATAAGGTGCTCGAAAGTGCGATCGCCCTTATCAACAGCATACGTTTGTACAACTGTCAAGTACCGATTTTTCTGATTCCCTTCGACGACAATTATCAGCAAGTCGCAGTCGCACTCAGCACTCTCCACGGGGTGCGATTGTTCCCAAATATGGGGTTTGTGGAACAGTTTACCAGACAGATAGGTGAAATGTTCGATCGCAACTTTCTAGCCCTCCCCAATAAAATGCGAAAACTCGCCGTTTGGTTTGGCCCGCTAGACGAATTTCTGTACATCGACACCGATATCATCGTCTTTGAAGACATCGCAGCTAACCTCGACAAACTATCGGAAGTAGATTTCTTTTGCTGCGACTACCACCACCAGGGCGAAAAACTGCGCAATGTCTTTTCACCTGTTATAAAAGAACAAAATATTTTCACAGATTCCGAACTTCAAGATGTGTTCAACAGCGGCTTTTGGGCTTCCAGAAAAGGAACTATTTCCGAATCGCAAATGTACGAAGTCTTGCGCGAATGTGCGCAGCATCGAGAATATTTTGATTTTACTCAAAATGTCACCGACCAACCTCTACTAAATTATATCATTCTCAAACTCATTCCCAAACGCTGTAACCTTGTTAAAGCTTCGGAAACTGAACCGGGAAGTTGGGCCGGTTCCAAGCATTTTCAGGAAATAGATTACGTGCTTTATGACCAAGGGAAAAGGTTAAAATACATTCACTGGGCGGGAATACCGATTAAATCGGGCAGTCCCTACTGGAAACTGTGGAAACATTATCGTTATTTGCATGAGGAAAAACCTAATTTAATGCAAAAAATATTTCGCTTAATATGGCAATAATCAGGTGCGCAGTGCGCACCCTACCAATTGATTCTTCAGTCCGCGAAGACGGACTTTGTTTAACAAGAAGCGGTTGAAACCGCCGAATCTGATTAGGTTTTTTTAACAATGACAAATGGTATTTATATCCTAGCAAATGATGTTGTTTTCGACCATTTAGTCGCTTTATTAAATAGTCTCGAAGTCAACGGGGCAAAAAATCTTTCAATTTGCATCATTCCCTATAATGACAGAATCAAAAAAGTTCGAGTAGAAATTGCAACTCGTCACAATGTCACTCTGTTTGAAAATGCCGATTCCATCCAATTCTGGGAAGACTTTGCGACTCAAGTTTGGACATCTCACGCCAAAAATCAAAAAATTTGGCGGGCTAAAGGCTGGAAACCCGTTCACTGTCTGGGAATGCACCGAAAATTCTGTTGTTTTGACGGGCCATTCGATAAATTTATCTATTTTGACGCGGACACTCTGTTAATGAATTCTCTCGATTATATCTATCAAAAACTAGATCAATTTGACTGGGTAGCAAACGATTTTCAATACAAATCCGACCTCAATTATGTATTTGATTTATCATCCCAAAAACTCGCCGATATTTTCCCTATTGACACACTGCAATCTCGGATTTTTTGTGCGGGGTGGTTTGCATCAAAAAAAGCAATTATAAATCGAAATAACTCAGGGAAAATGTTAGAATATTTAACATCGGGAGAATCTGAAATTCTGTCTGTGCGCGGAACTGACCAACCTTTGTTTAACTACTTAGTTGCGCGCTGCAAAATCTCTTTTTACAACTTTGCCTATTCTCAATCGGAACAGGTAACGGGGAATCATTGGTCTTCTCAATTTGATGCGATAGATTATATTCTTTACGATAAAGGACGGCGGTTGACTTACTTGCATTACATGAGTATTTCGGCTGCCAAAATTAATCGATTGTGTGCTGGCGAAGATGTTGAGATTCCTTACCGAGATGTATTTCTGCACTACCGCTATTTGAAGTCGCCGGAAACAAAGCCAAAATTAACGCATCCAAATTTGCTGGTTCGCTTGCAAAGAAAGTTGAAAAGTTGGGTAATTAAAAAAGTTAATAGTCTTCAATTTAGGTTGCGGAATCTCTGAGTAGATAGAATCTATAGCATATTCCATATATGTGTGGTACACACAATCTTAGGGTGCATCTCATTTTTGCAAATATCTTCGTAGGGGCGAAGTATTTCGGCAGTAA
>JAUBOG010000204.1:0-10768 GCA_036700105.1 Microcoleus occultus BM001215583 | reverse complement strand
GGGGGACAAGATTCCGCTCAAAGTCCCCCTTCTTAAGGGGGATTTAGGGGGATCGAGATATGTGCAACTACCCATTAAATTGGTATTATTCATCTAACATACCGTTCACTCTCCCATTAAAGCCGTAGACTTCACGGCTGCCGACAAAAGGTACTAATTGCACTTGCTTTTCATCTCCAGGCTCAAATCTAACTGCTGTCCCCGCCGGAATATCTAACCGCATTCCTTTTGCTTGTTCTCGATTAAATTCTAAGGCTTCGTTAGCTTCATAAAAGTGATAGTGGGAGCCGATTTGAATTGGCCGATCGCCCGTATTACCTACCAGAAGCCGCACCGTTTCACGCCCTGCATTTAATTCTATTTCCCCGTCTGAAACAATCATTTCTCCCGGAATCATATCTTTCACCTGCGAGTTTTTGCGGTTAAATATTTAACGAATCGGATCGTGCACTGTCACCAACTTAGTTCCGTCGGGAAAAGTCGCCTCAACCTGCACCTCATGCACCATTTCCGGTATGCCTTCCATCACATCTTCCCGCGTCAGCAGAGTTGTGCCGTAACTCATTAAATCGGCGACGGTAAGGCCATCTCTAGCTCCTTCTAAAATGGCGGCAGAAATATAGGCAATTGCTTCGGGATAGTTTAATTTTAAACCTCTTTGTTTCCGGCGCTCAGCTAACAGGGAAGCGGTAAAAATTAGCAGTTTGTCTTTTTCCTGGGGGGTGAGTTGCATTTTTATTCTCGTAAGTGCGATCGCATTATTTGAGCTAGTTCGGGTATCAATTATACATCGAGTTTGATATCGAAGTAGCTGTAAATGAGAGAATTTCTGATTTCAGAAAACCCTATCTTACCCAAACTCGCGGCAAACAGCAAGGGCGTTGTGAAAAAGACAAGCGCAATAAGTCCCAAATGCCGGCAAACCAGTCTCTCGCCGCAGCGGTGGAACCGCCGCGATAGCGGCACAGCAAACCGTTAGGAATACGAGTCACGCCGGCGGTGGACTTACCGGGATAAATTGTTGCCTCCGATCGCAAAGCGCGCACTTTTTCCAAGAGTTCTGTGCTGATAGGTTCGCCCACCCAAGCGAGGGTAGCAACTACTGGTTTTCCTGCCAATCCGTGAGGACTTTCGAGCATTTTTTCCCCGCCTGCGAGCAACTGTCTGTCAATCCACAAAGGACGGCTTTGCTGCCAGATTTCGGTGTGCGATCGCCATTTTCCAGACCAGAATTTTTCGCCCCTAGCAGTGCGCCCAAACCGCGTAATTTCCCACAGTAAAATACTTGCTCGCGGTGCTAATTCTACCCGCAAATTTTGCCTGTAAATTGCGCCGTCAAAAACGATTGTTTCCTGCGGCAGCCATTCTAAATTAGCACCTGGTTCTAGTTTGATGTCGATATTTTGCTGCGATTCCAGTCCGCTGCTGCGGTAGATTTTACTAGCTGCGGCGCTGGTAATCAAGGCTTTGGCGTTGGGTTGGAGGTGAAAATGGCTCGAAAGCCGATCGCCCCCGACAACTCCCCCAGCCGTATGCAAGATGACACTGTGACAAACCTCTTTCCCTTCAGGATAAAACGGGCGCTGCACTTTCAGAGGCGCTTGCATTTCATTGCGAATAATTTGAGTTGCGCCGCTGCGGTTGGCGTAGGTTAAATTGAGGTAGCCGTGCCATCCATTTTGAAGGTTATTTGTAGGTTTTTCAGTCAAATTTTCACTCACAATTTTTTAAATTAAAAACATTCGCTATCAAAAACATAGCACGACTGCGGCGCAGCCCGGTAATTATTAAATAATGATAATCGTTATCTTAGTTTCGAGGAAATTCTGCACTTAATTAGTATAAGACTTTACATTTATCAACCATCAAATCGGAGAAGATGCGCATACCATGTAAAAATCACTAACTAGAGGAGTGCAGACTATGCCTCAAGTTCTCTTCAAAGTTGATTTGACCAAACCGATGTCAGAACAGGAATTAGTCGGTCACAACCGCTGGCATCCAGATATTCCAGCAGTAGTTTCCGTCAATCCCGGCGATGTATTTCGCATCGAGTGCAAAGACTGGACAGACGGACAAATTAAAGATGACGACAATCCCGACGACATTCGCGATGTAGACTTAACAGTAGTGCACGTTTTGAGCGGGCCAATTTACGTTAACGGCGCGCAGCCGGGGGATATTTTAGTAGTCGATATCCTCGATATCGGGGCTTTGCAAGGGGACGAATGGGGTTTTACGGGAATTTTTGCTAAAGAAAACGGCGGCGGTTTTTTGACAGAACATTTTCCGACTGCTGCTAAAGCAATTTGGGATTTTCAGGGAATTTATACCGCTTCCAGACACATACCGAAAGTGCGGTTTGCCGGGATTACTCATCCGGGGTTAATCGGCTGCGCGCCTTCTGTTGACTTGTTGAATAAATGGAACAAACGGGAAGCGGAATTAGTAGCCACAAATCCCGATCGCGTGCCGGCCTTAGCACAACTGCCGAATCCGAAAAATGCAGTTTTAGGGTCGCTCAAAGGCGCTGATTTCGAGCGAGTTGCTGCGTCGGCGGCACGCACTGTTCCTCCCCGCGAACACGGCGGCAATTGCGATATTAAAAACCTATCGCGCGGGTCGAGAATTTACTTCCCGGTTTATGTCGAAGGCGCGAAACTTTCGATGGGAGACATTCACTTTTCTCAAGGAGACGGGGAGATTTCATTCTGCGGGGCAATTGAAATGTCGGGGTTTATCGACCTCCACGTTGATATTATCAAAGGTGGCATGGATAAATACGCGATGGTCAACCCGATTTTCAAACCCGGCCCTGTGGAACCCCGCTATTCTGAGTACCTGGTTTTTGAAGGGATTTCGGTTGATGAATTTACGGGCCAGCAGTATTATATGGATGCCCATGTTGCTTATCGGCGAGCTTGTTTGAATGCGATCGAATACTTGAAAAAGTTTGGCTTTACCGGAGAACAAGCGTATTTGCTGTTAAGCTGCGCTCCAGTTGAAGGTAGGATCAGCGGCATTGTGGATATTCCGAATGCTTGCTGCACTATTGCTATACCGACAGAAATTTTCGAGATGGATATTTTGCCATCTTAATTACAGGATTTACGCACAGACTCGCTTTCGTAGGATGCGCCGCAGCGCACCTTACTACTTGACATTCAGTTAACACAAATGCGCTGCCCGTCGCCTACTCATTGCATCCCAAATCTACCATCAAAAATTGATATGCCTCTTTACGATTTTAAGTGTGAAACTTGCGGCATTTTCGATAAGTGGCGCCCTCTTGCAGAATCAGACACACCCGTGCTTTGTCCGAGTTGCGAAACTGTTGCTAAACGCATCTTTTCGCCGCCGATGATTCTAACTGGAAAGCTGCGGTTGAAAGGTCAAGAAAATCGGGAACCGCAGGTAATTAAGCGTTCTGAGGAACCTAAACCGCAGCCCAATCGGGAACACAGAGGCGGGCGGCCTTGGATGATAGGTCATTGATGCAATCTCACACTTTGATAGTCCGATAGTCCGGCAGGGGTTGAAACCCCTGCCTCAAAGCTCAATTCCTCTCAAGAGGACTGCAAACAAAACTGCAAACAAAACTTACGTGTGCAGACTCAGAAACCGGGTTTTTTACCGAATTTGCAGGTTACAACCTGTGTATTTTCGTCCATCAAACCCGGTTTCTATGCCCCGATACGTAAGTGCTGTATTGCAGTCGGTTTTTACCGACTTTTGCTATTAGACAGACAATTAATTCCCTGGCGGACTGGCGGGCCAAGGAAGTACGAATCAATTCTACTCTCTTTAAAAAAGCCTAGAAAGTGTCGAGAATTGGAGTGTATCGCGCTTTTCATCTAATTTTCATGGGGGCGGAGGGACTTGAACCCACACGACCGTTTCGGGTCAACGGATTTTAAGTCCGTAGCGTCTACCATTCCGCCACGCCCCCCTTTCTTGAAATTGCTGCGGGTTTGAGCCGCTGACAACAACAGCCTTTTATTCTACAGCCACAACCCCAATTTACGCAACCCCTAATCGAAAAATTCCCAAAAGTCGCGCTGGATCTCCCCAAGCGGTACAATAGTTAACCAGCGATCGCAGAACGTGTCAGCCCACTTACCGTGTTATTTGTCCCTTAAAGCAAATCTATGTATATTACCTTGCTGCTTTACGCCGTGTTGGCCGGAACCTACCTCCTGGTAGTACCTGCGGCTACCTACGCCTACCTGAACAGCCGCTGGTACGTGGCTACCTCTTTCGAGCGCGGCTTCATGTACTTCTTGATGTTCTTCTTTTTCCCAGGTATGTTTCTCCTAGCTCCATTTTTAAATTTTCGCCCCAAACGGCGGCAGATAGAAGCCTAAATGAGACGTATTGATGTAATTGGAATCAGTCTCGGCTTTTTTGTAGCAGGTGGGTTTGCCTACTTGCTGCTGCAATTTGCCGGACTCGACAGCATGAATGCAGGGATTTGGAGTCAGTTATTTTTGGTCGCCGGCTTGATTGGCTGGCTGGTGACTTATTTATTCCGGGCACTTACTCAAAGTATGACCTACAGCCAGCAACTGCAAGAGTACAAAGAAGCTGTTTTGCAGAAGCGGCTGGATGAACTCACTCCCGAAGAATTAGCCAAACTTCAAGCCGAAATTGAGCAGGAAAAAGATAATTAGTCATCAGTCATTAGTCCTTAGTTATTAGTCATTAGCAATAAACTGTGAAATAAGGGCTGCGGACTAAAAACTAAGGAAGAGGAATATTGACTACGAATTAATGATTCCTGACTAATGACTAATGACCAATGACTAATGACCAATGACTGATGACTAATAACTAATGACTATTTCTAATTGTTTTGAGACCTTGCGGAAGAACAACCAATGTGCGTTGATTCCTTTTATTACTGCTGGCGATCCAGATTTGGAGACAACGGCTAAAGCACTGCAAGTTTTGGATGATAGCGGTGCAGATGCGATCGAACTTGGCGTTCCTTATTCAGACCCCCTAGCTGACGGGCCGGTGATTCAAGCCGCTGCTACCAGGGCCTTGCAGCGGGGAACGCGGTTAGATCCGGTGCTGGAAATGGTCGCGAAAGTGAGTCCGAATTTGCGATCGCCCATCATTCTGTTCGCATACTACAACCCGATTTTGTACCGAGGTATCGAAACCTTCTTGCAGCAAATTAAAAGTGCGGGAGTTCAGGGATTGGTTGTACCGGATTTGCCCTTAGAAGAAGCCGCAAGTCTCATCCAACCGGCCAACAGATTAGGGATTGAACTGACATTATTAGTTGCTCCGACAAGTCCGAAAAGCCGCATAGAAGCGATCGCCCGCGAGTCTCAAGGATTTATTTACTTAGTCAGCGTGACGGGGGTTACGGGAGTGCGCGAAGGCTTAGAAACGCGAGCAAAAGAGTTGCTGCAAGAACTCCGCACCATCACCGACAAACCCATCGGCGTCGGGTTTGGTATCTCGAAACCAGAACACGCTCGCCAAGTGAAAGAATGGGGCGCAGACGCTGCGATTGTTGGCAGTGCTTTTGTGAAACGCTTGGCCGAAGGCACTCCAGAACAGGGTTTGGAAGCGATAGGCGAGTTCTGCAAAAGTTTAAAAGCAGCGATTCAAAATGGTTAGCAACTGTGCAGGTATTTTCAGCCATTAGACAGATGTGCGCGATCGAGATATGCGGCGACAATTGCGATTAAAGACCTTGTTGTACTTGAGATCATACACCACCTTCCTTCTGGTTCCTGACTGGAAGGTTTTTTTTTGTGAGTCGAAAACGCAAAACATTTTAATGCAGTGCGCGCGCGCAGAACCAAACAGCCATGCAGGCAAACCGCACGGTGCGATGTCCGGCCCGGGGTGCTGCAACTTTTAATAATTGGTAGAAGATTGAGGATTGTCGGTTCCTAATTTCTTCTTACTTCTACTATAACTTAAGGAATGTAACTTGAGATAGATGAAAAATAAATGTTTCTATTCGTATACTTAAAAAAGTGTTTGAATGCCTATTTTTGTAATGCCAGACATATACAAGAATATCAGACATTTGAGCATTTCACAATAGAAAGGATTGTTTTTATGAACAGACTAACTGCATTTCTGAAAAAAATTCGAGCTGTACAAATTTTAACAGTTTTTCTCGCTGGGATTTTAGTATTAGTGAGCACTGCCTGCAGCCGCCCTGACGTGATGGCAGGAAAAACTGATGGGATGACAGGAAAAACTGCCGACCAAATTAGAGAAGAAGTGCCTTCTGGGGCTGTAACTTCCGAATACAAAGGCGGCATGAACGACTACCCCGATGTCGATCCCAGAAACCAAAAGGTGACAACAACAGAAGCAAAAGCTCAGCTTCTGAAAGAGCAAGCGCAGCACCGAATCGATACCAAATCTAGCAGCAATGTCGGCGAAAACGTGCGCCGGGTAGCGGACGACGCGCCTGACAAACTCGGTCAAATTGGCGAAAAGGTGAAGGATGATGCTCGCACCGCCCAGCGCAAAGCTGATGACTTTGGCGACAAAACCAAACAAGGCTTTGCTAATCTTAAAGAAAACACTCGCGAAGGCTTGAAGGGAGCGAAAGATATTGTGAAAGAAGCCACCGAGGGAGCGAAAGAAAGAGCAGCAGAGGGTACTGAGTCGCTGAGATACAATACCAGCGGCGGTCAAGAAAATGTCACAAATGCAGCGCGAGATGCAAGATAAAACGCTGAAGATGCCTCGGACAAGGTTCGCTAGAAAGTGAATCGAGGCATTGACACAACTCAAAAAGCGGCAGAAAGAGCGGCAAACGCGATCGGCTAATCTCGCACAGCGCTATTTCCTGCTGTCAAAGCTACACTCAGACAGGGGTTAAAACCCCTGTCTTATCGCTCCTCGCTCGCGGACTGCATATTAGTATTTGAGTCAGTTTTAACCCAATCAGGACTTGCGCACAGGCACTATCTGTAGGGTGCGCAGTGCGCACCTTACCGCCACAGATAGCATGAAAATCGACGATCGATTGCGTAAGTCCTACCAATGAATGATACGATCCCCGACATAGGGTGCAGCGAGGGTTTCAGCAGAATGAAACAGTCGGCACTTTTGTAGGTGCAGACTTGAGTGCTACTGATTTTTCGGATTAGTGATAATTTCTATAGATTGTATGTTGAGTTTTTGAGGTCGCAATTTTTTACATCGAGTAGCGAAAATTTTGGCGATGGCGTCCCGCCCCGCAAGCTACGACCTATATTAAATTTACTTAACTAAACATTGTCTTTCTCAAAACACTATACTGCGGTATTTCTACAGTCATTGGCGCTCATTTAACCGTATTTAATATTAAACGCAGCAACTAACACGTAAGTAATAGGCTTGAATGCCGCTCGCCACAGTATAAAATGTGTTCCTTAATAGATCGGTGGAATTTTTGTTCTGCCGATCGCAAATCCTGCTGTTTATGCCCTAAGATAGATACACTAACTATTTTCAAGTTAATATCTGGCTTGAGGTTCGCCGATATGGATGCAACAGTAGATGTAGTAGATTTAACTGCGGTAATGCCTGGAGAGCGCCCGTTAGCGAAGCCCTCGAAGAGGATCGCGCAACTGTACACCGATTCTGGAACCGCAGTCGATCGGGCTGCGGGCGAGAAAAACCTGCAACTCTCGGCTAAAATGCTCAAACGCACATACTCCTCGCGGAGGATTTCCCGGAGGCGGTGCTGCCAAAATACGATCGAGCTGCATCAGCCGCCGTTAATTGCATCGCTCCAAATAGCCCTCAAGCCAACAGACATCCAAAGGCGGACTAGAACCGAGTTCAGCTATTGACAGATATCTGAAACCTGCCAATATTTGAATTAATCTTGACCGAAAGCAGCCCGGTACAAGCCCCCAGATTCATAGGTGCAGAAATAAAAAACATCGTCTTTTATCGCAAGTCCCTTGATTCATCCATGAAATCGTTTTCTTCAATTCTCCAATCTAAAATCTAAAATCTAAAATCTAAAATCGATTGGCTGTCATCGGCTAAATTTAGCAGCATAAAATTCAGCCCAAACAGGCGCAGAATTCGCGATATATTCGAGCCGCAATCCGCAGCAGATCGACAGGGGGATGCCAGCAAACCTTATTTGAAAAATAGTCTTTCGATGCTAGTAACGATGATGCACGACTTTTACGATGCGCTAGCCCAATTGGCAATTTATGCCGGTGCTGCACCCACAGAGCGCAAACAAATCCTGAAGCGCGTTGGGGCAAGTAAGAAAAAACTCAAAGAATGCGCTCACCGTACCCCGATCGATTACCAGCACAAGTTCGATCTCGTTGAGGCGGAATGGCTTCGGGTGTTGGGGCAGAAAGTAGAAGCAATGGAACTGTACGATCGAGCTATTGCCGGAGCTAAAGCTAACGAATATTTGAATGAAGAAGCTCTTGCCTGCGAACTCGCTGCTAAGTTTTACCTGTCATGGGGAAGACAAAAAATTGCGCGAGTCTACATGATAGATGCCTATAATTGCTATGTCCGCTGGGGAGACAAATCCAAAATTGACGACTTAGAAAGACGCTATCCTCAATTGTTGGAACCGATGTTGCAGCCAGCAAAAATCGCTGCGAATTTATTAGCAACTTTGGGAACACCAGCCAACCAAAATCAATCGCTGCATTCATCTATTTTGCCATCCATTTATCCGTCTGTGTCGGCGAGCGTCTCGGATTTTGGCAATTTTTCAACTCTCCTAAAAGCTTGTCAAGCGCTATCTAGTGAAAGAGAACTCGATCGACTGATTGCCAGGCTGATGCAACTGGCGATGGCAAATACAACAACTGACAAAGCAGTGCTGATTTTGCCTCGTGGCGATCGATGGGAAATCGCTGCTACGAGCGCGATCGACAATTCGGGCGTGCAGCGGGCGATCGGCTTATCATCCCCAACACTCGAGGAAAACAGCGAGTTCCTGCCCCTCAGAATTGTTGACTGCGTTAAAAACTTGTTGAAGCCTGTAATTATGCGAGACATCGCTCAAAAATGCGATTGGGATTCCGACTCCTACATCCTGAAATACCAGCCGCAGAGCCTGTTGTGCTGGCCGATTCTGGATCGGGGTAACTTAGTCGGCATTTTATATCTGGAAAATCGATTAACCGCAGGAGTTTTTACGCGCGATTGCCTGCAACTTCTCAATCTCCTGTGTTCCCAGGCAGGCATCTGTTTGCAAAATGCTTTGCTCTATAAAAAATCTCAGGATTACAGCCAACAATTAGAACGATCGCTAGAAAAATTCAGCCGAACCGAAGCTCAGCTTGCCGAGCAAAAACAAATGCTGCAAGCGATTATTGATGTCGCTCCGATTTGGATTTGGATGGTCGATCCTAGAGGTAAAGTAAAGTTTTTTAACAATACCTTTTGTCAAGATGTAGGCGTGCCTCTGAGCGAGTTTTTAGCTGTCGATCATTACAAAGATATACTCGGGGAGAATGCAGCGAACTGTCTGGTTTCTGATGCGGCCTGCCTTGCCCAAGATTCGCCGCATTACTCCAGCGAAACTCTCAGACTTGTTGACGGCAAACTGCACTATTTAGAAGTCACAAAAGTGCAGTTAAAAAATTCCCAAGGCGAGACGATCGGGATTATCGGTTTGGGTGTTGATGCCACGGAACGCAAGCGAGCTGCAGAACTTTTGCAAGAGCAAAATCAACAGCTAGAACAAACTTTAAAAAATTTACAAGCAGCGCAACTGCAAATCGTGCAAAGCGAAAAAATGTCCGCTTTGGGCAATTTAGTCGCCGGAGTCGCCCACGAAATCAACAATCCGATTGGCTTTATTTCGGGCAATTTAAGCGAAGCTAAAAGGAGTTTTGCAGATGTTATAGAACACTTAGAATTGTATCGCTCCGATGCACCGAAATCGGAAATTGCCGACCACGCCGAAGAAATAGAGCTCGATTATCTGTTGGAAGATTTACCGAACATGATTGATTCGATGCAAGTCGGGTGCGATCGCATTTGCAGCATCAGCACCAGTTTGCGTACCTTTTCCCGAGGCGACAAAGACTACAAAGTCTCTTTTAATATTCACGACGGTATTGATAGCGCTATTTTAATTTTGAAACACCGCCTCAAAGCAAACGAACAGCGCCCGCAGATCGAAGTGATGACTGAATACGGCAATCTCCCTAAAATAGAATGTTTTCCCGGTCAATTGAATCAAGTTTTTATGAACCTGCTTGCCAATGCGATCGATGCCTTAGAAGAGTCAAATCAAGGACGCACTTTTAACGAAATTGCCGTCAATCCAAACAGCATTACAATTGCCACTGATGTAGTAGATGAACGAGATATTAAAATTATAATTCGCGATAACGGTATCGGGATGAAAGAGGAAGTGAAACAGCATATATTCGACCATTTGTTCACGACCAAAGGTGTCGGAAAAGGAACTGGATTGGGGTTGGCAATTGTGCGTCAGATTGCTGTTGAAAAACACGGTGGAAGTATTGATGTGATGTCGGAACCCGGACTGGGGACTGAGTTCGCGATATTTTTGCCGATGAATGGATAAATTTTAATTAAAATTAAATCGGGACTTAGATCGAAAGTAGTTTGACACCCTAAACTTCACAAACCTGGAATACGCTATACCTCTTGGAAAATAATTTTATGATATAATGAAGAGTTTTGCTGAGAGTTGATTGAATCCCAACTCCTAACTTATTTTCACTCTGGTCTTGCTATAAACCAATAGGGTTCAGATAAGACAGATCCCCCAGATCGGAAGAGC
>JAUBOG010000203.1:0-10779 GCA_036700105.1 Microcoleus occultus BM001215583 | reverse complement strand
AAGGGGGATTTAGGGGGATCTAGACTTAGGGAAAAACGAGATTTATCAAGGCTTTGGGCTTAAGTTGACACCTATGGGCACGTCGCGGTGTCCGGCGAGGGGATTCGGAAACAGCAAATACCGTGTCCCTACTAATTTTAGACCGTCAAACAGCAGCCAAAACTTGCTCTCTCAACTTCCCGATCAACTCATTAACCCCACCCGCATTCAAACGGTAACTCAAAGGATGACCGATCAAATAAGCCGAACTTTCAAACAAAACATCAATTTCCACCAAACCATTTTCCCGCAAAGTTTTGCCAGTCGAAACCAAATCCACAATTGCCTCCGACATACCCGTAATCGGCCCCAACTCCACAGAACCGTAAAGCGGCACAATTTCCACCGGCAAATTCAAGTTATGAAAATATTCTCTCGCACAGTGTACGAACTTAGAAGCAACTCTACCGTGAGGAGGCAAATCAACAGTCCGCCGGTAAGGACTAGCTTCCTTCACCGCCACAGACAGCCGGCACTTGCCAAAATTCAAATCAATTAAATTCGCAACTTTCGGAGTTTTTTCCCGCAAAACATCATAGCCGGCAATCCCCAAATCAGCTTGACCGTATTCCACATAAACCGGCACGTCGTGCGTTCTGACTAGCAAAGCTTTTGCAGTTCCGGTAGTGTCGTAAATTTGAAGTTGCCGGTTAGAGGAATCGAGAAAAGCACTGAAGTCTAATCCAACAGATTTAAACAGCCGAATGCTATCTCCTAACAGTCCGCCTTTGGGAAGTGCTACGGTAATCATATTGATTTGAAATTGTAAATTGCTGAATTTGAGATTGGGGATAAGCGCAGCCTGAGCGGAAACAGCTTTTTCCTAAACCACAATAGCACAAATGGTTCAAATATCAAAATAAGTTTAAGTATTGCGAATAATTGTGTTTGTGTATATATTGTATTGAGAGTTACTTAAATTTAATTTTGTTAACGATTGTCTGCTGAAAGATGATAGCTGAAAGCAAAAATATGACCAAACTGACTCTGGTAATCGGCAACAAAAATTATTCGTCTTGGTCGCTGCGCGCTTGGCTGGCGATGAAACAAGCTGGACTGGAATTTGCCGAAGTGAGAATTCCCCTCGATGCGCCGACAACCCATGAGGAAATTCGGCGCTATTCTCCCTCGGGAAAAGTGCCAGTTTTAATCGACGGCGACCTGAAAGTATGGGAATCTTTAGCAATTTGCGAATACGTTGCCGATCGCTTTGCGAAGGATTTGTGGCCGGCAGATATAGCTGTGAGGGCTCACGCCCGTTCCATCAGCGCCGAAATGCACGCGGGGTTCCAAAATTTGCGCGAAAATATGCCGATGGACTGCCGCAGCCGCTATCCCGGAGAAGGAATGACTCCCGGCGTACAAGCAGAGATCGATCGCATCTTTGCCATCTGGCGCGAATGCCGCCAAAAATTCGGAACAGGCGGCGATATGCTGTTCGGAAAATTTACAATTGTTGACGCTATGTTTGCCCCTGTCATCATGCGTTTTGTTACCTACGATGTCAAATTAGATCCATCAGCCAAAGCCTATGCTGATGCAATTTTGGCACTGCCTGCAATCCAGGAATGGGTAGCCTCCGCTTGCAGCGAATCAGAAAGTATTGCACATTTTAAAATGTAGCAAAAATTAGTTTACTTAACCTCAAATCTTAAATTTTAAATCAGGATGCGGATTCTTTTAGTTGATGATGAAGTTGAGCTGACTGATCCTTTAAGTCGAGTTTTAAGCCGCGAAGGTTATACCGTTGACGTGGCATTTGACGGCGCAAGCGGCAGCAATTTAGCAATGCAGGGAAATTACGATTTGCTAATTTTGGATTGGATGCTGCCGAGACAAACCGGACTGGCAATTTGCCAGCAATTGCGATCGCAAGGACGGAATACGCCAGTGCTATTTCTCACCGCCAAAGATACCGTAGACGATCGCGTACAGGGACTCGATGCCGGTGCAGACGACTATTTAGTCAAACCTTTTGAACTGCGAGAACTCCTAGCCAGAGTCCGCGCCTTGCTGCGGCGGCCGCCTACTTTTGATGCCGATGTTGCTGTCGGGCGGCTGCAAGTTGCAGACTTACAGCTAGACTACGACAATCAATTAGCTTATCGGGGCGATCGTACAATTGACTTATCCGAAAAAGAATGTCAGTTATTAGAATACTTAATGCGCCATCCCGGTCAACTGCTAACACACGAACAAATCCACAAATATTTGTGGAATGAAGCCGAAAAACCCAGCAGCAACGTATTAGCCGCTCAAATTCGCCTGCTGCGGCGCAAAATAGAAGCCCCCGGCGAATCCGTGCTAATTCACACAGTCTACGGCAGAGGCTATCGCTTTGGAGAAGCCAGTTAAAAATAATAGAAATTGACCGTAAAATCTATCTTGTAGGGTGCGCACCGCGCACATTCCGCATCTATAGCGTTATCTACTTTCGTAAAAACCCGGGCTAGTTTTGTACAAGTATTATGTGCGATCGGAAAAATTCACTCCTAAATCATCTCCTACCGATCTTCACAAACCAAAGTAATTACTGTCACCTCCGGCGGACAAAATAACCTCCCCGGCGCATAAGTTCCCAAACCGCGATTCACATACAATAAATTACTCCCAACCTGATGCAAACCGCTAGCCCATTCCCAGTGAATCACCACTCGATCGCAAGCCGATAGATAAGGAATCCACTTTCGTATTGATTGAGGAATCAAATAGCCAATTTTTCTGATCCAAGCGTACAAAGGCCCGATACCCGGAATCACGATTTGACCGCCGTGAGTGTGGCCGGAAAACTGCAAATCAATCCGCCATTTTTGCAGCTTTTCAGCAGTATCAGGATTGTGAGACAATACAATCCGAGGAATTGCGGGATTTATTGATGCCATTACAGGTTTAGGCGCAAAATCGCCCGACCAAAAATCTGCCAACCCAACTAAAGCCAATTCAGAGCCCAAAGGATAGATTGCTTCGTTGTACAAAACCCGAATACCGACACTATTTAAAGCATTAGCAACCTCGGTTTTTGCCCCCGGGTAATAATGGTCGTGATTGCCCAAAACTGCGTAAATTCCCACCCGACTTTGCAACTTTTTTAATCGCTGCACCAAGTCATAAATAGGTGCGGGTTCGTAAGTAATAAAATCGCCAGTTAAAAAAATTAAGTCTGGTTCAGCTTCGTTAGCCGCCGCGATCGCCTCTTCTAGCAACCATTCCGACAGCCGCACCCCGTCATAGTGAAAATCAGTAAGCTGTACAATTTTAGTACCGGATAGATTTGCTGGCAGATTGGCGATCGGTATGGTTAAATAATCTACCCGCAGTTTCCCAGTTAATAACCTGTGCATAAATCTAAGGTTTATTGACAGAGCGCAACCTCTAGTTTAGCAAACAAACAGGCAAGACTGCAATACCATATATTCTTCCCTCTTCTTTCTGCCATCTGACTGATAACTACTAAATGATAACTAATGACTAAACGGTAAGGTGCTTAGGTTGCACCCTACTAATAACTAAGTGGTCAGGTACGGTGTACGTGGAACCTACATAATTAGGTTCTGTGTCTAGAACTAAACTAATAACTAATAACTAATGACTGATGACTAATGACTAATGACTTCATTTCTGATAAATCACCTCAAAAGTTTCGACAGCTTTCTTCTTACCTTTTACAATCACAGAACCAATTTTCCTAAATTCAAACATATCTTTAGTAGCGCTGTAAACGCTATCGCTGACCAAAATTTGTCCCCCCTCAGCCATTGACTGCAACCTAGAGGCAATATTCACCTCATCCCCGATCGCAGTATAGTCCATGTGCTGCGGCGAACCAATATTACCAACAACCACCTCCCCCGAACTAATGCCAATACCTGTGAGAAAATTATCCGTAATCCAAGACATCGACATTCTCCTAATGCGGCGCTGCATATCGATCGCAGTTTCGATCGCCTTCCTTTCGCGATCGGTCACTTCCGAAGGTGCCCCAAACATTGCCACAATCATATCTCCCACAAACTTATTCACAGTACCTTCATGACTAAAAATCACCTCTACCATCTCCGTAAAATACTCGTTTAAATACATCACTATTTTCTCAGCCGGCAGCTCTTCACACTTAGTAGTAAAATCTCTAATATCCGAAAAAAGCACCGTGATATTGCGCTTAGTTGGATTTAGAGAAATATCTCCTTTAGCTTCGATAACTGCTCGCACCACCTGGGGAGAAAGATATCTTTCCAAATTATTTTTAATCCGTTCTTCCTTCAATTTACTTTCATGTAAAAGCGCATTCTCGATCGCCGCCGCCGCTTGCGAGGCCAAAGCCGTAAATAATTTTAAATCTTGTGCTGTATAGTTTACAGGTTCGCCGTGACTAATATTGATCACACCGATCGTACCGTTCTGCGTTGTTAGAGGCGCACAAATCAGAGAACGCATCTCATTGTCTCCCGGAACATATCTGGGATCGGACAACACATCATTGACTATTTCAGCTTTGCCAGAAACAAGAATATGACCGGCTATTCCTATATTTGGGCCGATTTTTGTTTTGCGGTTGTATTCTTTGCCGCGCGCCGAAACAATTTCAAGTTTGCCGACTTTTTTATTAATCAGCATCACCGAAATATTGGTAGCTTCAATCAATTTTTTAGCTTCTGTCACCACCAAGTGACTGACTTCCGAAACTCCCAAACAAGTAGCTATTTTGCTCGAAAAATCGTACAAAAAATTAACTTCTTCGTACTTATCTAAAGTATCCACAGCCAAAGTTCTGATATCCAAGTCAGCGCTCGCAGCATAGCTCAGCATATCGGCAATAAATGCTGCTTTTGCAGTGCCTGTTACATAACCGATAACTTCATCGGCTAGGACGATAGGATAGGTATCGAAGAAAATCTGACACTCTCGGCCAAATAAAATAGTCCCTTCAACATTCCGAATCGCGATCGGAGCGTCAAAAGCACCGCACGCGCCTTCAATAACCGCCCGCAAATCCTTCTTAGAAATCAATTTTTTGAGATTGATGCGAACCATTTACTTTGCTATTAGTCATGAGTGTTCGACCCTCAGTCATTAGTTTTTAACCAGTCACAAACGACCAAAAACCAAAGACTATTATTGTTAATTAATTCTGTATCTATCCCTATATCTGCGAACTAAAACCCAGAACTTCCCTAGCTTTGACTAGCACTTCTTTCGGGCGAAAAGGTTTAGTCATATAAAGATTTGCCCCTACAGCCAAACCGCTTTGCTTATCATACTCTTGTCCCTTAGCTGTCAACATAATAATGTAAACATCCTTCATGCCTAGTTCATTTTTAACCGTATTGCACACCTCTAACCCGCTCATTTTCGGCATCATCACATCCAGAAAAACCAAATCCGGCTGTTCTTCCTTAATTATGTTCAATGCCTCCAGTCCATCTCTCGCCGTCAGCAACTCTACATCATCCTCATCTTCCAACTTTTCCAGAGCCTGCTCCATTAAAATCAGAATATTCGGTTCGTCATCCACAATTAAAACTTTTTTCACAGCAGTTTCTCATTAATTTGTTTGTTGTACCCGTTATCCTCTGCAATATCTCCTAAAACAATTATAGAGACATTTTCCAAGCCCTTAGTAAGCCGCAAACTTTTGACTAATTCTTGCTCTTGAGATAACGCTTCCTCAATAATAATCAAATCCAGCTGGATCGCTCTAACTAGATCCAGGCATTCTAGAAGATCGGATGCCTCGATCACATTATATCCCTGAAAAACCAACGCATCCGATAAAGTTTTGAGAGTTGAAGCATTCCGAACCACCACCAACACCGTCTTATTTGACATCTCTTGTCGCAGTAGCCAGCCGATCTCCTTTAACAGTCCTGCTACATTTATAGGCTTGGTAAAATACCGATCGACCCCCAAACGGCAGCCCCTTTCTCGGTCTTGAATCAGGGAAACGATGATAATCGGAATCCCCCGAGTTTCCGGGTCATTTTTCAGAACGGCCGCCACATCAAAACCGTCGATGTGAGGTATTATTACATCTAAAATAATCAAATCCGGTTTGACTGCTTTCGCCTTAGAAATAGCATCTATGCCGTTAATTGCCTCCGCGACTTCGTAACCTTCTTCTTCCAGTGACTGCCTCAGCATTTCCCGAATGTTAGGCTCATCATCAACAACTAAAATCTGCTGGCGTTTTTTTATGCCGATCGGAGTTCTGCTGACAACTTGCTGTTTTAGTTGCCCGATTAAATCATTGATATTTTTGCAATTTTCTACTCGCTCAATATTTTTAACTAGCGGTATACTAAAACAAAAAGTGCTGCCTCGACCTAACTCACTTTCTAGCCAAATTCTACCGCCGTGATGTTCAACGATTTGTTTAGAAATTGGCAGCCCCAAACCAGTGCCTTTCGGCTTTTCTGTCAGGATATCTCCCACTTGTTTAAATCTTTCAAAAACTTTGCTTTGGTCTTCAGGTGCAATACCGATGCCAGTATCGATAATGCTAATAATCAGTTCGTTACTCTCTACTCTTGCCCGACAGGTGACAGAACCTGATGCGGTGAACTTGACTGCATTGGAGATTAAGTTGATGACGACTTGAATCATCCGATCGCGGTCTACTAATACCTGCGGAAGTCCGGGGGTAAAATCTTTAATCAACTTCAAATCATTCTTTTCTAATAAAGATGATGTAGCAGCGATCGCCTGTTTTAAGATTTGCACTGGATTTGTCGGCTGCAACTGCCATTCAACTCGTCCAGCTTCCATTTTAGCAATATCCAAAACATCATTAATTAAAGATGTCAGCCGCTCCGCTTCTGAGACAATAATATTGATATTTGCTCCCACTTTATTCAAGGCTTTTCTTATTTTGCGGTCTTCCGCAGGCACTGCTGGAACAATAACTTCTTCTAGTTTTTCTTTAATCAGCGAAGCAAAACCTAAAACCGAAGTTAAAGGCGTCCGCAGTTCGTGAGAAACTGTCGCCAAAAAATCAGTTTTCATGCGGTCAACTTCTCGTTCTACCGTAACATCTCGAATCAAAATGACCGAACCGAGGGAGCGATCGGCTTCATCTTTTACGGCCTCTTTGAGAATAGTTGTCGCTAGAGCTTGACCGATCCGGGAATTTCCCAGTTCCACTTCCAGCGTCACAATTTCTCCCTCTCTATGTTCAGTCGCCTCCACCAATTGGGCTAATTTTTTAGGAAAGATTTCGGATACTTTTTTCCCCTTCAGGTCAACATCTTTTAATTCAAACATCGCCAGCAGTGCCGGATTAAACCTGGTAATTTTAGCTTCAATGTCAGTGACTAATAACCCGTCAGCCAAATTGTCAACGATCGCATTTAAATCGGCCAGAGTTGTCCGCAATTCCCAGGACTGCTTTTTAGTGCGATCGAGCAATTCTGCTTGGTGCATAGCTACTCCCAATTGACTGCCAACCTGAGCCAGCAACCTCGCTTCTCCCTCTTCCCACTCGCGGGGACCCGAGTTCTGGTAAGCTGCTAGCAAACCCCAAAGATTTTCCCCCACAAAAACAGGCGCTACACAATATGCCTTGGCTTGAATTTGTTCGAGAATTTCCACGTGACAGGGAGAGTGACCAATTTTGTAGATGTCGTTAACTACAAAAATTTCTTGATGGCGATACCTGCCGCCCTCAGTTTTTTGCAAATAATCATCTTGCCAGACTGTTTTAATTTTGTCAGTCACTAAAGGTATCCAACCTTCTTCTACCGACTCCGAAACAAATTCCCCGCTCCAGTCGGGGAAAAAACGGTAAACTCCTACACGATCGCAGTTGAGGATTTGCCGGACTTCTTGAGTCGTAGCGCTAAATATTTGGTCAATGTTTAGCGTCTGGCGAATCCGTTCAATTACTCGAGTTAACGTGCGCTCCTGTTCTGCTGCTTTCGCCTGCTGTTTAGCTTGAAACTGTATTTGTTCTAGGTACTCTGACTGCTGCAAAGCCACTCCCAAATGAGTACCAATTTGATTCAGCAACTTGACTTCCGTTTCTTCCCAGTGCCGCGAACCTCTGTGTTGAAATGCACTCAGCAAACCCCAGAGTTTCTCTCCTCTAAAAATAGAAACTACCGCACAGGATTTGACGCCAAAATATTCTAAAGCTTCGATGTGACAATCGCTCTGAGCGGCCTTGTAGATATCGTCAGCGATAAACGTTTCCGCGTACCGAAATCTGCCTCCTTGGTGTTCGTTTAAATAGGGGTCTTCCCAACCGCTGCCAACCAATTTCGGCCACTCGCCGGATTCAGATTCAAAAATAAAGTCGCCGAAATAGTCTTCACGGAATTGATAAATGGCAATGCGATCGACATTCAAAAGTTTGCGGACTTCTGTCGCTGCTGTCTGGAAAATTGTTTCCATATCTAAGGTTTGGCGGATTTTGTCAATCATCCGAGTTATGGCTCGTTCTCGGTCTGCCTCCTTCACCAGCTCTTCAGTGCGATTTCGCAATTGATGCTCCAGAGTAGTCTGAAGCGCTGTTGACCGCCTCTGGGCTTCACCTAAAAGTTGTGCTTGCTGGATTGCTACTCCTAAATGCACCGCAATTTGACTGACAAACTCAATTTCATCTTCCTGCCACTGGCGCGGGGCGCGACATTGGTGAATGCACAGCAATCCCCAAAGTTTCTTTCCTTTGACTAAAGGTGCAATTAAGTTTGCTTTTACATTAAATTGAGCCAGAATAGCAATGTGACAATCGCTCAATCCAGCATTGTAAATATCAGAAACTGCTTGAATTTTTCCTTTCTGATAGTGTACTGCGTGTTGTTCTCCAAAGCAGCGATCGTGCACCTTGACAGCTTTGGCTGACTCAAACTCGGGCAGCACGTCTTCAGACACAAATTCGCCGTCGTCAAATCCTGAATTGGCGTAAAATTTAAATATTCCCACTCGATCGGCATTCAGCAGTTGGCGCACTTCCCTAACGGTTGATTTAAAAATAATATCTAAGTCTAGCGACTCCCGAATTTTAGTCACTACAGCAAACAGCGCCTTTTGTTTGGCAACTCTAGCGGGTTCTGGTTTAGCGGCCGACTCTAGTTCGGCAACTCGGGCTTTCAGGGTTTCTAGCTCGCTTTTGAGGGAATTGTAATCTTCTGGCTTTAATACTACATAATTCTCTGACATGGGTTTGACTCTTTTTGGGTTAGTTTATTAAGTATTGATAGTGGTTTTTTTATATTTTTCAATGCCATTCGATCGTCTCTTGAATAAATTTTCGAGAGGATTTGCTGTAATGGTTTCATGACTGCCAACTAACGCTCACTACATCGCCGATAGCATTTGCTTGGATTGTCGATCGAATCCAACCCCTATTGCTTTGGCAGAATGCGCGCAACGACACCATTTTTATGATAGATGACTTGCGCGACAAGCTGTTTAAAACGAGCTCGCAGCACGGGCCAGGGAACCCAGCGATCGCCCTCAGACTGGCATTCCCTGCCCCGCATCTATATTCTTTCAGCAATTTTCAAAGCTCAGACTTGCCTCGCATCCCGCACCACAGGCTGCAAGTTCCCAGCCATCGCGCTACTGCAAACAGGGAGATTACCCCTACAAAACACTATATATATATTGCGGCAACCCCAGGATCTCGCTACAACCGCGCTGGATTGCCCCTACTGCCTCAATCTCGCCCAGAGCACCAATGTCAGCAACGGATCGCGTGCGGGTTCCACCAGAAATAAACTGCTGTGGGCCCAACCTCAAACCAGCCTCGTAGTTGCGGCTGCGGCGATCGCGCAAGATATGAGTTCATTTTGTAAAGCATCAATTCACGCGGACAATCGCCGCTCGCTTCCAGCCCGTGCTACGCCTTGTTGCGCGCGGGAAGTCAAACTCATCAGCTTTCCTGATGAGTCTCATCAGTTCTACTGTCGCTACACCCCTTTACAAACCTTAACGATACGGTTAATAATAGATACATCATCCGAACATTGACAACCAAATACAGCAATCATAAACACATGACAGCCACCTTACAACAGCGCGAAAGCGCTAACCTGTGGGACCAGTTTTGCAACTGGGTCACATCCACCGACAACCGCATTTATGTGGGTTGGTTCGGCGTCTTGATGATTCCTACCTTGCTAACTGCTACCATCTGCTACGTCATCGCCTTCATCGGTGCGCCCCCAGTGGACATCGACGGCATCCGCGAACCAGTTGCTGGTTCCTTGATGTTCGGTAACAACATCATCACAGGTGCTGTTGTTCCTTCTTCAAACGCGATCGGTCTTCACTTCTACCCAATCTGGGAAGCTGCTTCCTTGGATGAGTGGTTGTACAACGGCGGCCCTTACCAATTGGTAATTTTTCACTTCCTGATCGGCATTTTCTGCTACATGGGTCGTGAATGGGAACTGTCCTACCGCTTGGGTATGCGTCCTTGGATCTGCGTCGCTTACTCTGCACCAGTTGCAGCAGCCACCGCAGTATTCTTGATCTACCCGATCGGACAAGGCAGCTTTTCTGACGGTATGCCTTTGGGTATCTCCGGTACATTCAACTTCATGATCGTGTTCCAAGCCGAGCACAACATCCTGATGCACCCCTTCCACATGTTGGGAGTTGCCGGTGTCTTCGGTGGTTCTTTGTTCTCCGCCATGCACGGTTCTCTAGTTACATCTTCTTTGGTTCGCGAAACAACTGAAACCGAGTCGCAAAACTACGGTTACAAATTCGGTCAAGAAGAAGAAACCTACAACATCGTTG
>JAUBOG010000202.1:0-10867 GCA_036700105.1 Microcoleus occultus BM001215583 | reverse complement strand
TACTGCCGGAATGCTTCGCCCCTACGAATATATTTGCAAAAATGAGATGCACCCTAACTAATTCTCCTCGCTATCTTTGGGAGGTACGGGATCGTAACCCCCAGGATGAAAAGGATGACAGCGCAAAATCCGCTTAATTGCGATCGGTGTGCCTCGGGCTACCCCAAATCTTTCTATGGCTTCGATCGCGTATTGCGAACAAGTTGGGTGAAATCTACAGGCGTTAGGCAAATAAGGAGAAATTCCCATTTTGTAGCCTCGGATTAATCCGATCAGCAATATTTTCACAATTTTGACCTCAGCACTTGATTAGATTAATCGAAAAATTTTGTCCCATCCCGCTAAAAGCGACTCGGTATCCAACTTAAAGATTCAACAATTTTATAATCTTCCTTACCTTCAGTGTCGTCAGCCAATCGATTCTTCTTTAACGGGTATTAATATATTTTACCCGAATTGTCAACAGCTTCCCTGACTTTTTTGACTGGCATACCAGGTGTTCATTAAGACTGTCCTAAAAGCCCGATTCTCTAAGTATACTACAAGCAGCAGAATTTACAACAAATATTCGATTTGGGTTTTCACCTCCCCATCGGGGCAATAAATTCGGTAATCTATTACCCAAAAACAGTGAGGATATGGATTTACGCAGACGCAGTTAGCTAATCCAATACCTCTAATCACTTGATGCTCGTTGCCACTAAGCTATGATATATCTAGATTGTTTGAGGACAAAAAATATGATCGGATACGTTACCCTCGGTACCAACGATATTGAAAGTGCAGCCAAGTTTTATGATGCTTTGCTGGCGGAAATGGGCGCTAAAAGATTCATAGAAGCCGAGCATTTTATCGCATGGAGCGTTTCTCCAAAAGGGCCAGCACTTTCTGTTACAAAACCCTTTGACGGTAACAAAGCAACTGTTGGCAATGGCGTCATGATAGCTCTTCAAGTTGACAGCCCAGAAAAAGTTCACTTATTGTATAACAAAGCGATGGCACTTGGGGCTAAGGATGAAGGATCTGTGGGGCCAAGAGGAGAGTTCGGGGAGTTTTATGCGGGATATTTTCGGGATCTTGATGGCAATAAGCTGAACGTGTTTTGTATGATTGAGCCAAACAGTTAAGATTTTTCCGAACCCACTCAAGAAACCGGGTTTTTTCGAGTTTCTGGACTGCGATGAAGTATTCTCGTAAAACCCGGTTTCTGACCACCCGTGCGTAAGTTCAAAAAAATACACAGTGTGTGTTGTTTTCCCGATCGCACATTAAAATGAAATTAACCCAATTAATCACCCTATGACCGATGGAAACTTTAACTCTAAACGTACCAACCGCCGTAGGAATAACAGACGAGCAATTTTATCAACTGTCTCTTGCTAATGAAGAATGGCGATTTGAACTAACTGCTGAAGGAGAACTGATCGTTATGTCCCCAACTGGAGGGGAAAGCGGCATCCGAAATTCTGATATGAACTTAGACCTCGGTTCATGGAACCGGCAAACTCAATTAGGAAAAGTTTTTGACTCTTCCACAGTCTTTCGATTGCCAAATGGGGCCAAACGTTCTCCCGATGCTTCTTGGGTACTTCGAGAACGTTGGGAGGCTTTATCTATTGAAGATAAACGCAAGTTTCCTCCCCTGTGTCCTGATTTTGTCATGGAATTACGATCGCAAACCGATTCCCTCGAAAAATTACGCTTAAAAATGCTGGATTACCGGGCTAATGGCTGTCGTTTGGGATGGTTGATTGACCCTCAGACTCCCCTAGTAGAAATCTATCGACTCGATCGAGATGTAGAAACGATTAATTTCTCTTTTGACCAACCGCCAACACTTTCTGGGGAAGATGTACTCCCCGGATTTCTTCTCGATCTTACACCTATTCTCAATCCTTAAATATAGCAAAAGAAGCGGGCAACAGTTCTCGGAAAATCTCGATCCATTGATGAAAGATGCAAAAAGATGAGAACATCAGAACCAGAGGTAAAACTGATTGATTTCAGCCAAGAAAAGGCAACAGATTTTTTCTTGCCTCAGCCCGCTGTCTTGAGAAGTTCGGGATGGGATAAAATCTATTACGAACATCATCAACAGCCGCAGTTTGATACGCCCGAACATCAAGGTACATGGCACGTTATTGCCCATTGTCCTGCTGTTGAGGTATCGGGAGAGCGATCGGGAGAACGGTGGTTGGATGGTAAGCTGAAAACAGAAGCGCGGAATCAGGGAGACATTGCGGTAATCCCGGCGGGTATTTCCCAGCGCTGCAATTGGAATACTTTGGCTCAGTTTACCATTTTGGCGATCGCCCCTGCACTCCTGGAACAAGTCGGTCAAGATTTGGTAAATTGCGATCGCATTGAACTGATCCCTCATTACATGAATAAGCAAGATATCCTGATTCAAGGGATATTCGACGCTTTAAGACAAGAATTAGAATTTGGTCAAATCGGCGGTTATTTGCTGGTTGATAGTCTCAAAACCGCATTAGCACTTCACCTATTGCGGAATTATTGCACCGCGCAACCTCGGCTTTCTAGTTATACGGATGGATTATCTAAATCCAAGCTGCAACAGATAACCGAGTATATCAACGAACATCTCGATCGAGACATCAAACTAATTGAACTTGCTGCGATCGCCCAAATCAGTCCTTATCACTTTTTACGTCTGTTCAAGCAAAGCATGGGCTTAACACCCCACCAGTATATCTTGCAGCGCCGCATTGACAAAGCCAAGTACCTGTTACGCCAGAGCGAACTTAGCATCGCAGATATTGCTTTGCGAGTCGGATTTTGCGATCAAAGTCACTTCACTCAATGTTTCAAGCGCCTGCTGGGGATGACACCGAAACAATTCTTGAAAATGCGATCGCAATAATTTAATAAAAGAGCGCAATTTTTTTCTAGAATTCAGAATCGCCAATTTTCTAAGCTATGAGCACGATCGGAAAACTGAACGCTCGAAGCTGGAAAAAGCCAATGAAAAATTACGAAATTAATACCACAACAGTTAAAGTTATCAACAACAACCTACAAATCGATGCTTACTTAGCCCAGCCAGTAGAAAAGGGGAATTTTCCTGCGGTTATGGTGTTTCACGAAATCTTTGGTGTTAATGAAAATATTCGGGATATTACCGAATTGATAGCACAACAAGGATACATAGCAATTGCACCTGCGATGTATCAACGTATTGCTCCCGGTTTTGAATTTGGGTTTAGCGAACCAGATATTGGTTACAGTCCAGAAGCTTACCGAGTGGGGCTGCAATACTATTACCAAGTAAAATATTGGGAAATATTCAGCGATATTCAAGCAACCATTGCCTATCTAAAAACATTACCCAACGTTAAAGCTGATGCTATTGGCTGCATTGGTTTTTGCTTTGGCGGTCATATTGCTTATATGGCTGCAACTTTGCCGGATGTCAAAGCAAGTGCTTCGTTTTATGGTGGGGGGATTACAACTTCTAGCTATGGAGAATCTACTCCAACTCTCGATCGCACATCGGCAATTAAAGGCACGATTTATACCTTTTTTGGTACTAAGGATACAATAGTTTCACAGGAAGAAACCCTCAAAATCGAGGCAGAACTACAGAAATATCAAATCAATCATCGTGTATTTCGATACGACGCAGGACATGGATTCTTTGGTGCATTTTTCATAGATAAGTACCCGTTTTTAGCACAGCACCCTAATATAGGGGGAGCCAGAGAAGCTGCTGCTGATGCGTGGCAACAGGTTATCGAACTTTTTCAAAACAACCTTAAAGATTAGCGGCGAGATCGTTAGTCTTTGAAGGCAGTAGGTAGAAGGCCGAATTTTTTTTATTCTTTCTACTGCCTACTGCCAACTGCCGGGTGCATCTGGTTTTTGAAGAGGGCGAAGCATGACCGCATATAAGTTATTAGTTATAATCCCATATTGACTACGGTCATGCTTCGCCCCTACAAACATATTTGCCAAAACCAGATGCACCCCTACTGTCAACTGTCAACTGACTAACTTAGCTGTCGTACATCCGGGCTTCAGCCGCGTCGGGATTTTCCTCGCAATACTCGTCAAAAGCGGTTTTTTCCAGCTTCATCGATCGCTGGTGAGAAGCCTCAGCCTGCATTTCCTCTACAATATCCCACGCTACCGCGCACTCTCTAGAGGTAGCGCCTTTTTGGGCACATACAGCTCTAGCATCGGCGATCGCCTTTTCGATTTCTTCCTCAAATAAAACACTTTTCGGCTTCTCGACAAAATCGCTTTTTGTCAAAATATCCGTTACCGAAATAATCCCGAGCAGTTTGTCTTTAATCACCGGCGCTCGGCGGATGCGGGTATTCGCGAACAACCTCGCCACGTATTCCACGCCCAAGTCGGGATTCACCGTGATGCACGGTTTGGTCATGATCTCGAAGACGCGGACTTTTTGCGGGTCTACTCCGTAGGCTGTTACTTTATAGACAATATCCGTTTCCGTGACAATGCCGTAGGCGTCTTGGTCGTGGCGGCGTTCCACAATCAAGGCGCGCAAACACAGTTCGTTCATCATCGCTACCGCTTCCGCAACTGTTGCCGAACCGCGAATGGTAACAACTTCTGTTGTCATAATATCTTGTGCTTTCATCATCATTTTTTATTGCTCCCCGCTTATAAAGTGTAGTGCGTCCCGATTTGGGGCCGGAAGTTTGATTTGCTATCATCATAAAACTTCAGGACTGAGGCAACTGTTACGATAAATCAAGGATGGCGATCGACTCTCCCACTGTCCCACTGTCCCACTGTCCCACTGTCCCACTGTCCCACTGTCCTTTGACTCAATTTTCCAGCCCCAGACTCAAAGAAGCAAAAGTTAACACAAACTAAGCGACTGATGGAGATCGCACAGATCCCCGGCTCTGATAAACTTGATGGCTGGTAGTGCAAAAAGCACAAGGCACGCAGGACTTAGTTGGGAGTATATAGTTCGTGGATAATGTAATCGGTTTAGAGATTATCGAAGTAGTCGAGCAGGCAGCCATCGCTTCCGCTCGCTTGATGGGCAAAGGCGAAAAAGATGAAGCCGATCGCGTTGCTGTAGAAGCCATGCGCGAGCGCATGAACAAAATTCATATGCGCGGTCGCATCGTGATCGGTGAAGGCGAACGCGACGACGCACCCATGCTTTACATCGGCGAACAAGTAGGTATTTGTACCCAGGAAAATGCCAAAGATGTCTGCAACCTAGATGAATTGATTGAAATTGACATCGCTGTTGACCCCTGCGAAGGTACTAACCTGGTTGCTTACGGTCAAAACGGTTCGATGGCAGTTTTGGCCATCTCCGAAAAAGGCGGTTTGTTTGCGGCTCCCGATTTCTACATGAATAAATTGGCTGCTCCAGCGGCTGCTAAAAATCATGTAGATATTCGCAAGACTCCAACTCAAAACCTAAAAATTATCTCTGATTGCCTCAACCGCAGTATTGAAGATTTGGTGGTGGTGGTGATGGATCGCGATCGGCACAAAGGTTTAATTAAAGAAATTCGGGAAGCGGGTGCAAGAGTTCGCCTGATCAGCGACGGCGACGTTTCTGCAGCAATTTCTTGCGCGTTTTCCGGTTCCAACATCCACGCGCTTATGGGTATTGGCGCAGCACCCGAAGGCGTGATTTCCGCAGCGGCCATGCGCTGTTTGGGCGGTCACTTCCAAGGTCAGTTAATTTACGATCCGGCTGTTGTCAAAACAGGTTTGATCGGTGAAAGCAAAGAGAGCAATCTCGCCCGACTTAAAGATATGGGCATTACCGATCCAGACAAAGTTTACAATGCTGAAGAGCTGGCATCTGGTGAAACAGTTCTGTTTGCGGCTTGTGGCATTACTCCCGGAACGCTGATGAATGGAGTTCGCTTCTTTGGCGGCGGCGCTCGTACTGAAAGTTTGGTAATTTCTTCTCAGTCGAAGACGGCTCGGTTTGTGGATACAATCCATATGTTTGACCAGCCGAAATCTCTGCAATTGAATTAGTCATTAATTAACAGTTGACTGTTGGCTGTTGACGGTTGACTGTTGGCTGTTGGCCGTAACCTGTTATTAGCAATCAGCGATAAACTAATAACTAATAACAGGTGACTGTTGGCAAGTAATCAATAAATAGTGACAAATCACAAACATGAATATTGCAGTCGTAGGTCTTAGCCACAAAACAGCGCCGGTTGAAGTTCGCGAAAAACTGAGCATTCCAGAACAGAAGGTGGAAGCGGCGATCGCCCAATTGCGCAGCTACCCCCACATTCAAGAGGTTGCGATCCTCAGCACTTGCAACCGTTTAGAAATTTATATTGTCACCAGCGAATCAGAGCCTGGTGTGCGGGAAGTTATTCAGTTCCTGTCGGAATGCAGTAAAGTTCCTTTGCAGTCGCTGCGCCCTCACCTGTTTATTTTGCTGCACGAAGATGCGGTGATGCACTTGATGCGAGTTGCTTCGGGCCTCGACAGTTTGGTTCTCGGAGAAGGGCAAATTTTGGCTCAGGTGAAACAAACTCACAAACTCGCCCAGCAGTATAAAGGTGTCGGCAGAATTTTGGAGCGTTTGCTGAAGCAAGCTTTGACAGCAGGGAAACGAGTTCGCACAGAAACTAGCATCGGTACGGGTGCGGTTTCGATTTCTTCGGCGGCGGCGGAACTGGCTCAACTTAAGGGCCAGAATTTAGCTAGCAGTCGGATTGCGATTATCGGTGCAGGCAAAATGTCGCGGCTGCTAGTGCAGCATTTGCTTTCTAAAGGAGCTACCCATATTTCGATCGTCAATCGATCGATGCGCGGTGCTCAAGAGTTGGGTAGCTTGTTTAAAGATGCTCCATTGCGCCTGCACTTGCTCTCAGAAATGATGCAAGTAATTGCGAACTCGGACTTAGTTTTCACGAGTACCTCTGCTACCGATCCGCTGTTAAATAAAGCTAAATTAGCAACTGTTTTAGAACCCGATCGCCCTTTGATGTTGGTGGACATTTCTGTGCCGCGCAACGTCGATTCCGATGCGAACGAGCTGGCTAACGTGCGATCGTTCAATGTGGACGATTTGAAAGCTGTGGTCGCTCAAAATCACGAAAGCCGCCGCAAAATGGCTTCTGAAGCTCAGGTGCTTTTAGAACAGGAAGTAGAGGCTTTCGATCTCTGGTGGCGCAGTCTCGAAACAGTTCCTACTATTAGCTGTCTGCGAGATAAGATAGAATTGATTCGGGAACAAGAATTAGAAAAAGCTTTATCGCGTCTGGGTTCTGAATTTTCAGAAAAACATCAAGATGTGATCGAATCTTTAACCAGGGGGATTGTGAATAAAATTTTACACGATCCGATGGTGCAGTTGCGCGCGCAGCAGGATATTGAGGCGCGCCGACAAGCAATGCAGACTTTGCAGTTGCTGTTTAATTTGGATGTAGATGTCAATCAGCAGTACAGCTAGTTTGCCGTCAGTCATCGCTACTCGGTCATCAGTCATTAGTTATTATAGTCCTGGACGCATCAGCTATGTCTGTAGGGTGCGCCCATAAGCACCTTACTGCTACCAAAAGTGTTACAAAGCTGTTTTTTTCATCCCAGTTATATCAATTCCGGCGGCGCCGGAACCACAAGCGAGGAGACGGCAGTGCCGCTTCCCTACCGCGATTAATTGTAGGGAAATCGCACGGCCGTCTCCTGATTTCGGGTAAGATTAATTCCGATGCCACCGGAATTGATCTTACTCGGCGATCGCCAACAAGAATTAACTAATAACAACTAATTAATCACTCATGACTAAGAGGCGAATTTATCAAATAACTCTAGTGATTGCGGGGCTGTTGCTAGCGTTTGAGTTGGCCTCCCGCGCTGCTGCAGAAATTCTCTGGTTTCAGGAAGTTGGATATCTTGAGGTTTTGCTGTTGAGGCTGAAAACTCAAGGATTGCTGGGGGTAATTGCCACTGCTATTTCTGCTGTTTTTTTGCTCGGAAATTTGGCTTTAGCGCGCCGCCTGCAACTTCCGTTTGAGGAGGTAAAATCAGCGGTTCCGCAGTCGGTATTCGCTTTGCCGAGGGCTGACAAAACGGGGAAGAATTACCAGTTACCTGCTGCTAAATCTCAAGTTACTTTTTCCGGGCTGCTGTTGGCGGTATTTGGATTGAGTTCGATCGCGGCTTTGACTGTAATTCACTGCGGGCTATTAGCTGCAAACAGCCTCACCTATTTCGATCTAGCTGGCAATTTGCCTGCACCGCCCGTACAATTTGGAATTGAGGCAATCCCGCAAATAGGGGTGCAGCTATTTTCTAGCTGGTGGCAGTTGGCTTTACTGCTGGGGGCAATATTAACTGTAGCGATTAAGCCGGATTTTTGGCTGCGGGCGATCGCCCTTTTTCTGAGTTTGGCGATCGGGCTAATTGCGGTCAGCCACTGGACAAAAGTTTTGCAATATTTCCACCCTACTAATTTTAACACAACCGACCCTCTTTTCAACCAAAATATTAGCTTTTATATATTTATTTTCCCAATTTTAGAGCTGTTAAGCTTCTGGCTGACAGTTGTATTTTTGTACGGTTTAGTATCTTCTGCTTTAACATATTTGCTGTCTGGGAACAGCCTGAGTCAAGGGAGATTTTTGGGGTTTTCGCGATCGCAGCAGAGGCACTTGTACGGCTTGGGTGCAGCTTTTATGCTAGCCACCGCACTCACTTACTGGCTGGGACGCTACGCCTTGCTGTACTCGCGGGGAGACGTTACCTACGGGGCTAATTACGCTGACGTGACAGTGCGGCTGCCCTGCTATGGATTTTTGAGTATCTTGGCCGGGGCGATCGCGCTTTTGATGCTGTACCAGGTTTGCCAATTCAAAATTCAAAATCAACTCATCAAAAAGATTATTTTAGCGTGGCTGAACTTAAGTTTTTTGGGAGTTTTGGTGGTCCCAAATATGGTGCAGCAACTAATAGTTAAGCCCAACGAGCTAGCCAGACAAGAGCAGTATATTCAGCGCAACATAGCCTTTACTCAAGAAGCCTTTGACCTCAAAAGAATCGACATAAAAACTTTCGATCCCGCCGGGAAACTGACATATAAAGACTTGGAAAAAAATCAATTTACTATTAACAACATCCGCTTGTGGGACAAGCGACCGCTGCTGGAAACTAACCGGCAGTTACAGCAAATTAGACCCTATTATACATTTCCTGATGCGGATATCGATCGCTACACAATCAAAAACGAACAAGCAAAAAAGGGAGAAGCCCAAAGCCAACAAGTGATTCTGGCGGCGCGGGAACTAGACTATACAGCAGTCGCGCCCGAAGCTCAAACTTGGGTGAACGAACACCTGGTTTACACTCACGGTTACGGCTTTACTATTTCTCCTGTAAATACTGTAGGAGTCGGCGGTTTACCAGATTATTTTGTCAAAGATATTGGAGTTACAGCCCAGACAGGAGAGACTGCTTTGGGAATAACCAGCGATCGAATTCGGGCCAGTATCCCGATCGGACATCCGCGCATTTACTACGGCCAAATCACCGATACAGACGTGATGACGGGCACAAAAGTCAAAGAATTCGACTATCCCAGCGGCGAAGACAATGTTTACAATACATACAGCGGTAGGGGCGGAATTGCGATCGGTTCTCCGTGGCGGCGCTGGCTGTTTGCTAATTATCTCAAAAATTGGCAAATGGCGCTAACCCGCAATTTTACACCAGAAACCAAGTTACTGTACCGCCGCAATATCAACAAAAGAGTCCGGGCGATCGCTCCTTTTTTGCGGTACGACTCCGACCCGTATTTAGTAGTAGCAAACGCCAATCTCAGCAAAGATGATATAGAAAAACAAAGAGATAGAATTAGCAAGGAGATTAAACCTTCACCCTCAGAAACCGACAAATCTCCTAACTATCTGTACTGGATTATCGATGCCTATACAGCGAGCGATCGCTATCCGTATTCCGACCCGGGAAATCATGACTTTAACTACATCCGCAACTCCGTTAAAGTAGTAATTGATGCCTACAACGGGTCTGTTGACTTCTACGTTGCCAATCCCACCGACCCGATTATTAACAGTTGGATAGCGATTTTTCCCGGACTATTCAAACCCCTTGACCAAATTCCTCCCGCCCTCCGCAAACATATCAGATATCCAGTAGATTTGTTGAGCATTCAATCAGAACGCTTGCTAACTTATCACATGGAAGACCCGCAGGTATTTTACAATCGGGAGGATTTGTGGCGAGTTCCCAACGAAATTTACGGTAGCGAACAGCAGCCCGTAGCACCGTACTATTTGATTACAAAACTGCCAACGGAAACAGCAGAAGAATTTATTTTGCTGCTACCATTTACACCAGTAAGTCGCAACAATTTAATTGCTTGGATTGCAGGCCGATCCGATGGCGATGATTACGGCAAATTGCTCTTGTACCAGTTTCCCAAACAGAGATTGGTTTACGGCCCGGAACAAATAGAAGCTTTAATCAACCAAGATCCGGTTATTTCCGAACAAATATCGCTCTGGAACCGCCAAGGTTCAAAAGCGATTCAAGGTAATTTATTAGTCATTCCGATCGAACAATCTTTGCTGTACGTAGAACCGCTTTACTTAGAAGCCGATCGCAATAGTTTGCCAACTTTAATCAGAGTCATTGTTGCCTACGAAAACCGCATTGTCATGGCCGAAACTCTCGACGGGGCACTCAAAGCACTATTTCAGCCCAAAGCTACCACCAAACCCGTGATTCTTCGACCTGTAGAAGGAGCAACACCAGCTTTAAATTGAGCCTTAATTTTTGAATGGTAATAATATCAAATCGGGACGTGAAAACCCTTTTATCATCTCGCGCGGCGTAGGGTGCGTCGCCACAAGTAACG
>JAUBOG010000201.1:0-10892 GCA_036700105.1 Microcoleus occultus BM001215583 | reverse complement strand
GGTAAACTTCTCGTTTCTCATCGCAAAATTCTCGTAGAAACCAGGTTTCTCGCCCCCAAACGCATCGCATGAAAGAAACTGTATGAAAAGATTGGTATTTCCTGAAAATAGCAGAAATCAACAGATAAAAACTCCCCGAAAAAATCTGGCTTTGATATTTTTTATATTATCTCTAGCATTTTTCCTGTTCAGTTTGTATAAAAGTTTATTTTTACCTGCGGCTTTATCAGCCCCGCCCAGCAGGGAACAAAGCAGCGAACAGCAAGCTTTGCAACCCTTTGAGGAAGTTGTTAAAGACGCGCAAAAGTTGGAGGGACTGTTTACCCTTTACCGCAACAAAGCAACTAATAAAGTTTATCTGGAAGTTAAACCGCAGCAGCTAAACAAAAAATTCCTGTGTTTTGTGACATTGGCTTCGGGTTTGGGTGAAGGCGGCATTTTTAGCGGATTGCCGATCGGCGATTTCTTGTTTCAACTGCGGCAAATGCAAAATAGCGTGCAGTTTGTGATACCGAATATCAATTTTCGCACCAGTCCGGGCGACCCGCAAGCAGGTTCGGTGGAAAGGGCATTTAGCGAATCGATTCTCTATTCTTTGCCGCTCAAAAGCATTCATCCGCAAAGGCAAACTCTGCTGATCGATTTAGGCGATTTGCTGATGAGCGAAAAGCGCGATTTACCGGGGGTTAAGGCGATTTTGCCGCTGATTTTGGGCGCATCTTACTCGATCGACGAAGATAAGTCTTATTTTAAAGATGTGAAAGCGTTTCCGCTGAATGTAGAAATTGCTTCAATTTACGGTTTTTCCAGCGATAATGACAGTGCGGTTAACTATTTACCTTCGGTTCCTGACAGTCGCGCTTTCAACCTCCGCATTCACTACAGTTTCTCGGAAGTGCCGCTAAATAACGGCTACCGCCCCAGACTTGCGGACGAGCGAGTCGGCTATTTTCTCACAGCATATAAGGACTTTTCCGACAAGAGCAGTCGCGAGCCTTTTGTGCGCTACATCAACCGCTGGCATTTGCAAAAGCAAATCCCGACTGCGCCGGTGTCGCCTCCCGTTCAGCCGATCGTCTTTTGGATTGAAAACAATGTGCCTGTGGAATACCGAAACGCCATCCGCGAGGGAGTTTTGGAGTGGAACAAAGCTTTTGAAAAGGCGGGTTTTACTGAGGCAATTAAAGTTAAACAAATGCCGGACAATGCTAAATGGGACCCGGCTGATGTGCGCTACAATACTATTCGCTGGTCGAGTTCTTTTGAGCCTGAGTTTGCAGGCATCGGGCCTTCTCGCACTAACCCGCTGACTGGAGAGATTTTGGATGCAGATATTTTGTTGGATGCGAATATAGTCCGCCAAATCAAACAGGGATATCGGTCTTTGGTGCAACAAAATAGATCCATAGCGAGGAGTTTTGAAGGGCGAAACGGTTCTAATACCAATCCCTGTCAGTTCGGGATGTATTCGCGTTATTTGAATGTACTCGAAAATGGGGATTTGGGAAAAAGCAGCGGCGAAAGCGATCGAGGTGGAATAGCTGATGATTTGCCGACATTGATGGAAAGATATCAAGCACAAAAGCGATCGCCATTATCGCGGTTGATGTCGAGTTCGGATATGTGTTTTGGGCTGGAATCGAGCCGGCAATTTGCGATCGGTGCAATGTCGATGGATCTGTTGGAAAATGCAGCGCCTAGCAGTGTGACGATTGACAATTATGTTAATGAATACATCCGATTTTTGACGGCCCACGAAATCGGTCACACTCTCGGTTTGAGGCACAATTTTCACGCGAGTACGATGCTGCAACCGGAGGATTTGAACAATACTCAGGTAACTCGCACGCAAGGTATGATTGCGTCGGTGATGGATTACGTACCGGTTAATTTGGCACCGCCGGGCACGGTACAGGGCGATTATTATCCGACGATTGTAGGGCCTTATGACGATTGGGCGATCGAGTACGGTTACAAAGTTATTGGCGGTGCAAACCCCAACAGCGACTTACCGGCACTGTTGCAAATTGCCAGCCGCGCGGGGGAACCGCAATTAGCTTACGCGCCGGATGAGGATACTGTTGACGAGCTCGATCCGGCTGCGAATACCTTCGATCTCAGCAGCAATATGCTGAAGTATTCCCAATGGCAATTGGATAATGCTAGGGCGATGTGGAAGCGTTTAGAAAAGCGAATTCCGTCTGGGGGAGAGGGTTATAACGAACTGCGGGTGATGTTTGATTCGGTGTTCGGATATTATGTCAACCAGGTGATGAATGCTACTTTGTACGTCGGCGGACAGTCGTTTAATCGGATTCGCCCGGGCGATGCAAATGCGAAATTGCCGTTTGTGCCGATCGAGCTTTCGCAGCAGCGGGAAGCTTTAGCAACACTAGAAAAGTACGTTTTTGCAACCGATGCGTTCAGTTTTGCACCAGAGTTGCTGAATAAATTGGCACCTTCGCGCTGGGAGCACTGGGGAAGTCCGGCTTTGGTGTTTCCTCTAGATTACCCGATCGGCGATCGAATTACTTTTTTGCAGCGGTTTGTATTGCGGGTTTTGCTATCTCCGGTGCGTTTGGCAAGGCTGCGGGATGCCGAGTTAAAATCAGCGCCGGAAACAGCTTTAAAGCTGCCGGAAGTGCTGGATACGGTGCAAAAAGATGTTTGGCAAGAGATTTTGCAACCGACAAATAAAAAATTGGAGATTTCGACTTTCAGGCGATCGTTGCAGCGGGAACATTTGGCGATTTTAATCGGAATGGTGCTGCGAAAAACGAAGGTTCCTGAAGATGCGCGAAGTCTGGCTTGGTACGAGTTGCGGCAGTTGCGGGAGGGTTTGAGCAAGAGTATTCGGAATTTGGATCGGAGTGCGGATGCTTATACGCGGGCTCATTTGGAGGAAACGCGCGATCGAATTTCTAAGGTTTTGAACGCGCAGATTCAGTCGAATTAATTTGGGTGTCCAGAAACCGGGTTTTTGCCAAAATATTTCGTTGCAGCCCGCAGATTTGGTCAAAAACCCGGTTTCTGAGAATCTCAGTCAAGTGAAAATAATTAAGTAAAGAAACCGGGTTTTCGTATGATAGTTTTTGACCCAAACACGGAGGAGATTATCCAATGGCAACCGCAAATCAACCCGTAGACCAATGGCGTGAGACGTTGGAGAAAATTCTGCAATATTATGCGGATCTTCCCTACACTTATGGGGATGTGATTACCTATTTGGTTGTCAGCCGCGATTCCAACCATTTTATGCTGATACATGAAGGTTGGGAAAATCATCTGCGAGTTCACGGTACTGTGGTTCACGCCGAAATCCGCAATGACAAAATCTGGATTCACTATGATGGGATTGAAGACGGCATCACTGACGAACTCGTCGCCGCTGGCGTGCCCAAAGACCGCATTGTTCTGGCTTTCCATCCACCGGAAGTTCGACAGTATACTGGATATGCGATCGCATAGCTTCTCCTCTTGACCAATATTTTAGACAATATCAGCCATCAATTTCCCCCTTTATCACTATCGCCCAAATGCTACAATACAGATTGAGATTATCAATCAAAAACTATGGCTGAACTAAAACTCCGATCGAAATATCCAGATTCACTCAGACAAATTATCGAAAGTGCTTTGTCAGAGAGACTCCATAGCATTGAAGCAGGAATTAAACGAACGAAAGAGCGACTTCAAGAATTTGAAACTAAGTATGAATTATTGACGGAAGAATTTATTAGGCGCTTTAATAATGATGAATTCACACATAGTTTTGATTTTGATGAATGGATAGGAGAATCGAGAATGTTGGCACATTTACAACAGAAAAAAGAAACCATTGAGGAAATTGAGTTTGTTAATTGAACTTTATTATCAGCAGGTTCGCGATCTAATTGAATCATGTCAAATTGTAGAATCCTTCAATCTAGATTTTGAAAAAAGAGGACTTTATGAAGGGTTGATCCGAGGACAAATTAACTTCAAATATAATTCATTACTGCATTTACGGGAATTTGTCTATGTTGAGATGGCTCTCGATAGAAAAATGTATATAGCAATCCTAAATCATTTGTGAATTTCTTGCCCCCTCCCCTTAGCAAGGGGAGGGTTGCAGAGTGGGGTAAAAAACTTACGACTCATTTAGGATTGCTATATTGCTAAATCTTCTTTTCACTTAGCACTTTTCGCAAGGCCTTGATAGCATCATCAAGTCCGGTGTCCAACATAGCTCCACCTGTGAATTTAACCAGATCTGATGAATCTACGACAACCTGAATGTTATCCCCACCTGCTACAGCCAGCTTAAAAAATTGAGCCTGTTTCATGATAAAACCATTTGGCAATGTGTAGTTAGTAGCATCGTCTCCAGTTGAAACTGCAACTACATCTCGATAGTAAAATTCATCATCTCTTTCATTAACAGGAACGCCTCTCATGAAGTTATAATCACATTTATAAGAACTGAGTTTGTGTTCTGTTAAATGTATGATTGTTACGGCATTGAGGCTAAATCGAATATACTTGTCCTTACCTTTCTTCCATTTAAGTTCCTTATTTAGGATACCATAAACTGACCAGAGAATTGGACCGCGAATTACAATAGAGTCTCTGATTAATTCGGATTCGTCAATATTGAGACGCTGCAATGAGCGTTTTTTGAGATTTTCGATATCGTCAAGTAGCCAAGAATCAATGGTTTGATCCCCAGGAGCATCCATCATACGTTTGATCTCGATAAACAACCATGCTCCTCCTATCATTAGAAAAATTACACCCATGCCTAATGTAGAAGAGTGTGGAAGGAAGAAGAAGCTTAAAATAATAAGAATGATTTGCCATTTTATCTTAAGTTTCTGAAAATAATTGCGGATTCTCTTACGCTTATCATTCTCCGAAGCGGATTGACTCAATGCTATGCCTTGGGATGCTTTCATTAAATTTTCTCCAATCAGTTAATTTGGTTTACAAGTTCCATGTACATTTGGTTACCAGTCATCGGTAGTTTTACTAGCAATGCTCGCAATCTATCAATGTTTGTCTCACCAGGACGAATAAATTCCAATATGCTTTCGATGGATGGTGATGGGCAGTTCATTCCGTTGCCAACGTAATAGTCATATCGAACAAGTGCTCGAAACCAATAAACAGTTGCGTCAAAATCACCCATAGCACTAGCCGTAGCCAACAATTGATCGATTTCTTCAATTTCACTACGTTTCAATATTTTGGGTCGTCTGCCTCTGAGCAATGCTAGTGCCAGATAGTAGTAGACATAAGCTATTGATGGATTAGCTTTAATTGCATCATTGAAGAAGTTTATTGATTGCTGATAAGACTTTACGTCCAACGATTGAATACCTTGATTCAATAAAACAGCGGGATCTGGTGATGGTTGGGCTTCTACATTGATGTTAAATTGTGTCTGGACACGTTGATTACGCAGGTCGTGGCTTGCCATGATTTTCTAACTTCTCACTTCAGTGACTATTCATCTAAAAATCGTAGCTAGCTGTTAAGCTGTCGCGCATTTAAATTGCATATTCGGGACGGGCTAGGAGCAACGTCCCACAAGACTTTGATTATTTCTTGACATACAGTTTAAATGCAGAACAGCTTATCCGCCGTGAACACCCTGTCAACGTCACAACTGTTAAAACAGTTGTTGAACCATCTCAATAGATTTTGCGATGCCTGCGATAATACCACCAACCTCAATCGCATTTTTCAGGAAGTCCTTGGCTGTAGCAAGATGTTCCAATATGGAATTTTTATTTGGTTCAGGTTTTTTGGCTTGATCGACAGCCTTCTGAATTTGATACTGAACATCTGTGACTATCTCAGCATCGATAACTTGAGCATCACCAGCTTTTGATATCTCATCCTTAAGTTTTTCCAACTCACTGATGATATCTGTTGGATTTTGAACATTACCAAAATTGATATTACCACCAGAATTGTACTGATAATTCACTTTTTGACCACGCATATCGAACGCTGACATATTTTTTTCTCCATCTAAATCAAGTATCTAAAAGGTTATACGGGATATATGAATAACTTCCAGGTCATTTATCTGACTTCAGTAAATATACGGAGAAATTGCCTGTATAAAAACGCTATTTCTCTGAATACACGGAAGTTCACTGTGATTCCGTCAAACAGATAAGCAACGGATGCTGGCATTGGTTAAAATTGTCTGAAACCTTTATCTCTAGGTGACTTCACTTATCGCTCGAAATTCACACCCCGATATAATTCTGCGATCGCCATGCTGTAATAGAGATGTCCCTTCAAACTTCCATAGTTTATGACCACAGCAGTATCTATTGACATTGGTACGCTCATTGCACGCACTCCCGGATTGCACGGTGGATGTCCTCACATCCTCGGTAAAGGCGTTACCGTTCGCCGGATTGTAACCTGGTACAAGCGAGGATTGAATGCTGAAGAGATTTGCGATCGCATTTCTCATCTCACCCTCGCCGAAGTCTACGCTGCATTAACTTACTATCATGCCAACACCGCAGAAGTTGAAAATGATTTAATCCATCAAGCAGCAGAAGCCAAGCGTCTAGAAGCTTTGTACACCAACTTGGGTAAAGAAGCATGAGTGAGATTAAGCTTTACCTAGATGAAGACTCCCAAGATCAGTCTCTTCTACGGGCATTACGATCGCGTCAAGTCGATGTAACCACTGTCAACGAAACTCAAACAGAAGGGTTAATCGACGAAGAACAACTTCGGCTAGCTACCACTCAAAACAGAGTGCTGTACAGTCACAATATAGGAGACTTCTGTCAGTTACATACTGAATTGCTCGTCAGAGAGGAATCTCATGCTGGCATTGCGCTGCTTTCACAAGACTATTCTGTCGGCGAGCAAGTTAAAGTAATTATGGAATTAACTGCGAATAAGACAGCAGAGGAAATGGTGAACCAGTTAGAGTTTTTGGGTAAATATTTGAAAAATAGCTAAATCAAGAAATATGAGCTATCGTGGCGATCGCCACTTCCAACTCAATACTCGCTAAAGTATTATTTGTAGGTTAGGCGTAAACAGGAAGTGGCTCATAAACAAGTTGCATAAGTTTTTCTGAGGGAATGGTTTCCATTGCATAGGTATTACCTTGAGCATCGGCAAAATCTACTAGATAAGCGCGATCGTCAAAGCTCATGAGAATAGTGCCCACTTGTCCCGGTCGGAGCAAAATTGGCCCAGAGGTTGCTTTATGGATTGCCTGAATTTCTGCGGTCAAGGCAACAACATCATATTCGTGTAACGTCATTATAGTATCCTCACTTATTAAGCTGACGATATTGCCGTGCCACCTCGATAAAGCGCATCAACTACGTTGCGATCGTTAGTATGAGCTCTTGAGGATTAAACAGTTGACGTTTGGAGGCATTGAGAAATTCGATAGTAACGGGTTCGTCAGTCTCGTCATAACTGACAATCACGCCTCCAGGTTCAGAAATAGCATTGGCTGGAAACGCATCACGGAAGATAAAAATCAGAATGTCTGCTTCTGCATCGTATTTAACTTTCATTGGGATTCTCCTGCCAATATCGCTTAACTTGATTTGTCCAGTACAGAGTTAAAATTCGCCTGGTTTTACCAATTTCAACTTTTGTAAACATCTTTTCGATGCTTGCATTGTAATAGGAGAATTATTAGTTCTTCATCGCGAATTTCATAACGAACGCGATAATCACCGCTCCGAATACGGTACTCATTGTCAGCACCTTTCAGCTTGACTACCCCGTCTGGGCGAGGGTTTTCGGCAAGTTGCACAATTTTGACAGCGATACGCTCGTAGACATCATTCGGCAAGGCATCTAGCTGTTTTTGTACAACTTTAGGCGTAATAATTGTGTAAGTCATGCAGATTTATTTGCCCGCCCGGCCATGTATCGATCGAAAGTTGTGTAGTCTCCAGCTTTGTAGTCAGCACGGGCAGCTTCAATTTCAGCAATGTCTTCGGGAGAATCGTCCTCATTCGGGAATAATTCAGCTTCCAAAAATTCCCAAATCTTGTATCTTTCAGCAATTCCCAGTGACGAAATAGCTTGCAGCAGTGATTGAAAAGAGATGTCTACTTTCACGGTATTCTCAGCCATCAGAACTTTCCTCCACTTTTAATTTTACACTTTTATTCACTCTTTTTTTAACCGCAGATTCATGCAGATTAACGCATATTAACGCAGATGGGATAATGACTACTGCCATTTTACCATAAACAAAACCCGCCAGGTGCGGGCTTCATTTTAATAATGGGAATTTAACAGCAGACTACATCACAACTGCACTAATTAAAGTGTGCACATTTTGGACAACAGCAGTAGTAAAGTTGTGAGTCGCAGGCAAACTATCAACCACAATTCCAGCGCACAACAGCATCAGGTACAGAATAGAGTATTTAAAGAGCGATCGCGCCGCATTCTTGTCCTCTGGAGTCTGCAACAGCAACCAAGCTTTTTGAGCAAAAATAGCACCCAGGAAAATTGCAGTACCGGCATACACCGCACCCGCTAAATTCAGCGGATACACCAGCAGCAAAGTTGCAGGAATCATCAATAGCGTGTAAATCCAAATTTGGCGGGCTGTCGCTTCGTCGCCCTCAATTACGGGCAGCATCGGCACGCCTACTTCCTTGTACTCGTCGCGAATCATCATTGCTAGTGCCCAAAAATGCGGCGGTGTCCACAGGAAGATAATCCCAAATAGCAGCCACGCACCCCAACTCAAATCTCCCGTCACCGCAGCCCAGCCAACTAGCGGCGGAATCGCCCCTGCTGCACCGCCAATGACGATGTTTTGGACGCTGTGGCGCTTCAGCCAGTGGGTGTAAATTAGCACGTAGAAAACGATGCCCGACATGGCTAGCAATGCTGCTAATAAGTTGGCAACTACTGTTAGCAATGTAAAGGATATTGTAGCTAGGCCGATCGCAAATATCAAAGCATCCCGCTTCTTGACACGCCCGGAAGGAATCGGCCGCCACCGGGTGCGCTCCATGATATAGTCGATGTCGCTGTCGTAGACACAATTAATTGTATTCGCCGACGCGGAAGCTAAAGCGCCTCCGGTGATTGTCGCTACCAACAATAGCGGATCGACTTCTCCTTTGGCGGCCATCCACATTCCTGCTGATGTGGTGATTAGCAGCAGCAGAATAATTCTGGGTTTTGTTAGTTGATAGTAACTTTTCGCCACTTGCGAAAAGTTTTCGTGGAGGCGGGGGCTATTGCTTGTAAGAATTTCTTGCATTGTTATTAATTGTTAGTTGTTAGTTGTCAATTGTCATTTGTCATTGGTTCCTAGGGGCGGGTTTTACGAGAGATATTTGCTGTAGGTAAAAGGATTAATAAACCCGCCCCCACCGAGGTAGAGTGCGCCAGAAAAGAAAAACCTGTTGAAGTCGAAATAATCAATGTCTGACGCACCTTACTTGGCTTTAGTCTTATCTCTCAAGCTGATAAAACCCGATCGCGCCAAGCCAAAACGCTAAAAGCAACCAAGGTTCCCAGCAATGCAGCGCCGACGGCTTGGTGGGCTACTGTCAGCGGTTCTACCTGAAGGTGCAGCCGGAAAGTTGCCAATCCCAAAACTAATTGAGCAATTAAGCAAACACTCGCCAAATTTCCTAATTTTCGCAAGTTTGCATTGAGTGCGGGCTGCCGCCAAGCCATGACTGCTACTGCTAAAGTGGCTGCGGTAGCTGGTACGATACCGATGATGTGGCTGTTCATTACCGAGCACAATTCTGAGGAACCAAAACATTGGTGCAGCGCCCATCGAGAGCCTACTAATGCTCCTAGCAAACTTTGCAGGTAAACTAACAGTGCTGCGATCGAACTTACCCATGCTAATTTACCGGCATTTCCTGTAGCTTCGTAGGGAGTCAGCATGAAACCGATGACTAGCAGGGCGCAAAAAAACAGTAAAGCTGTTCCCAAGTGAGCGGTAACGATGTCAAATCTCAGCAGTTGCGTTACTGTCAAGCCGCCGAGTACGCCTTGAAAAACGATTAAAAATACTGCGCCGGCGCTTGCCCAAGGCAGCCATTTTGGGAGGCGAGTGCGGTAAAACAAAGATAGTCCTAAAAGGGCGATCGCACTTAAGCCGATCGCCGCCGCGTCCAAACGGTGGAACCACTCCAGAAATACCTGCAAATTCATTTGCGCTGCGGGTATTAATTGACCGTAGCACAGCGGCCAGTCGGGACAAGCGAGCCCCGCATTCATCACCCGCGTGGCGCTGCCTACAGCCATTAACAGCCAGGTTGCGATCGCAATTTTCCACACTAGGCCGCGGATAATATCTTTTGGCTGCCACTGCACTCCTGCTGCTGCGTTTGGCTGATTTAAAACTGAGTTTGCCATGAACTTTACCTTAGCCTTTGTTATCGATCGAACTTAATTAAATATTGAGGTTTTGCTTTGGCTGAGCTTAGCCGAGCTTAACACTCTTTTCTGTGTCCAACAGTCATATTTACTACTTTAGCGACATCGCAATCTAATTACTTTGTCTTTACAAATTTTTCCACTTTCCCCTTTACATTACAAAGTATTGCAGTTATTTTAAAAAAATTCAACAAACTTTATTTTTTCTCCTGAATCCTTTGCTGTTAAGGACTCCCTCGCTTTCGCAACTGCGCGTAAAAATAAAGATATGATTAAGAAAAGCTCTTTTTAAAATATTTATGATATTTACAAAATACAAAAACTAGCTGGTAGGATGCCTCAACTAGGGTGATACTCAATTGATAGATCAAATCGCGCTATCTGACCGAATAGCAAGGGTTTGAAGCCCCAGCATCAAGGCAGATTGTGATAAGAACGGAGTTTAAATCTCTGTTCTTATCACTTCGCTGTCAACTGTCAACTGTCAA
>JAUBOG010000200.1:0-10937 GCA_036700105.1 Microcoleus occultus BM001215583 | reverse complement strand
GAGCTTCTAGCTCGCGAGCTAGAAGCTCGCACTGGGAAATAATTATAACTGCTCAACCGGACTCGATCGTCGATCGGACTCGACAATCTAAATCAAAGTTAGCGCCAAACCTTTAAATCCTCTGCCGTCGCCAATTTGACCGACGATCGCAGCCCGACCTGTTGTCAAATTAATATTGTACAAGCTGGAAACTCCGCCAACATCGATCGCAGCCAAAGCCGTCTCGTTACCGCCAACACTTCGGATATCAAAGCCGAGAACGGTACCAGCATCAATTCCCAAAGATCCGATCGTATTTAACACTCCATTATTCGGCGGATCTTGCCTCACCAAAACATCCGCATTGCTGTCAATTACAAACAGCGTTGTCGAAGTCGCGCCCGCAAAGTTATTCACATACGCAGCCCCGGCGCCTACGGGAGGATTGTTAAAATTACGATCGCCCGCAGCATAAGCCAAATTCCCGTCGAGTTGAATTCCCCCCGTCAGCGTGTCAGCATCGACAATTGCGCCTGTATCCGGGTTGAGGCGGCCGTTTTGTCCGGGCCCATTGACAAATCGAATGCGATCGACTGTGGGATTGAAATCAAAGCCCGCAGCCCCCGGAGTTAGGCCCACAGCAAACTGCCCGCTACCGACTTGACTTGCAGCGCCAGTCACCGGATCGATCGCGTACAATCGATTGCTAGAACCCAAACCGTAAAGCAAACCGTTAGCGGGGCGAAAATCAATTCCCAGCAAACTTTCTCCCGGCTGCAATCCCGTAACTGCCGCGTCGCTGAGTAAAGCGCGCGGCGCCGCTTCGTTAAAACCGACAATTCTGTCCGCGCCATTTGTGACAGTTAAGGCGTAAGCTGTAGGCAAAGGCAAAGCCAAACCGTTAATCTGTCTCCCGCCGGCAATTTGATTGACAAAAGAAGCTTGACCGGTACTTAAATTGATATTGTACAAGCCCGAAACGCCCCCGACTTCCAGCGCTGCCACTGCCACCTCGCGGCCGCCAATACTTCTGATATCAAAGCCGAGAATGCTAGTGGCATCAACTCCCAAAGATCCGATCGTATTTAACACTCCATTATTCGGCGGATCTTGCCGAACCAAAACGTCAGAATTGCTGTCAATTACAAACAAAGTTGTGGAAGTTGCGCCCGCAAAATTATTCACATACGCAGCCCCTACAGCCGCAGGAGAACTGCCAGAATTGCGATCTGTCGTCGCATAAACTAAATTTCTATCTAATTGAATTCCCGCCGCCAAAGTGTCAAAATCGACAATTCCTCCCGTATCCGGGTTGAGGCGGGCGTTTTGTCCCGCTTGATTGACAAACCGAATGCGATCGACTGTCGGATTGAAATCCAAACCCGCAGCCCCCGGAGTCAAAGGTACAGCAAACAGTCCGCTACCAGCTTGATTTGCTTCCCCCGTTTTCGGATTGACAGTATACAAGCGATTGCTAGAACCCACACCGTAAAGCAAGCCGTTAGCCGGTCGGTAATCAATCGACAGCAAACTTTCTCCGGCTTGCAATCCAGTCACGGGGAAATCTGAGATGACGCTTTGCGGATTGGAAAGGCTAAAACCGACAATCCGATTAGCAGCAGTTAAAGCATAAGCCGTTGTCAGCGCGATCGGCGGGGGATTGGGAACAATGCTGCTAATATTATTAGTGAAATTTGCCCTACCGATCGCGCTTTGTCTCACCCCTCTGAGAGTAGCGAAAAATTCTCCTGTTACTCTGTCTTGAATAACAGTATCGTTTCCAGCTTCCAGAATATTCAAATCGCTAAAACTGACACCTTCGCCCAAACCGATTAAATCTGTACCGGCTGCAAAATCGGCGATCGCGTCAGCATTTCCCAAACTCGCACCGCCGCTGGTACGGAAAGGATCGGCCGCAGCATAGCGGCTCAAAACAAACAAGTCAGCCCCATCTCCACCTATCAAAACATCAGAATCTCGATCGCCCGACAAAACATCATTGCCCGAGTTTCCCGAAATAACATCGCTGTTTTTCCCGCCAAATAAAAAGTCGCTATCTTCGCCGCCGTTAACAGTATCGTTACCTAAATCTCCAAACAGCGAATCTCTGCCGGAATTCCCGTCTACCGAATCGCTGTCTTTCCCGCCAAAAATGCTGTCACTGCCAGAATTTCCAGCAATTGCATCATTGCCCCTGAGACCAAAAATCAGGTCATTTTCTGTAGTTCCTGCAAGCGTGTCTGCTTGTGCAGTGCCTCTAATTTCTGCCACGATCCAATCCCCCTATAAATTTGACACTCCCGCCACCTTTAGGCAGCGGAATTCTCAGCACAAAAGTTCCCAAATTCGCAGCAGCGGCTAATTCGAGCGAAATATTTTCGGCTTAACGAGCCGATTTTACCAGAAATATTGTACGCAGCTAAAATTATAAATAAATCCGCCTCCAGAGATATATCAAATCGCCCCACATACAGATATACCCGCCGCTAATCGATAGTTGGCGGTATAACCAGGGGCGATCGCAGCGCAACTGCAAACCCCAAGCTGAACTTTTTAGCGGTGCGAACTTATGAAATCTTGTACTGCGTTCATTAGTGATATACGCTGAATCTCTAAGTTTGGATCTGTACAGTCAGAAATTATTTTGCAACTTTAATCTTAAAGCCTCCGAAGGTGGGCTTTGCGTGTATAGCGGCGACAACCATCGATCGGTATAAAGTCGATCTGGACTTAAGCAGAAACCCTATTTGTAGGGTGCGCAATGCGCACCTTACTACTATGGATAGTGTAAAAATTCTTCGTCTTCTCCTTCCCCAGCTTTTTCAAGCTTTCAACAGTGCCTTAGAAGCTGATTCTCCGGCGAGTTTCAGTTGCGATCGCAATTTGAAGTTCAACAGCACCAACACAGTCCACTGACTGAGTATCGCAAACACAATCGCAGTTTCAGTTCCAGATCCTATGTAATGCACAAAAGACCAAAAAATCGGAAATGTTGAAGATAGCCAGAAGAAAGGAGCTTTTTGTACAGGGAGCAACAGCATAGATAAAATCACAGGTGGTAACAAGATAGCACCGCCGATCGTACCTGCGGCCCAAATTTCCTGATTGCGGGTTTTGAGAAATAGGAATAGTTGGGTGATGGTTGCGTAGATGAGGATCAGATTGATACCGAAAATTACACTCAAAAGTATGCTTGTGTCAGACTTTTCAAGTTCGATCTGAGGTATTAATAAAATTAGCCCGCTGAGTAAAATGAAGGATGAGCTGAGGAGATTAATCGCGATCGCAATTATAGCCGGACTTTTTTCGCTCCAAACCAAATCGAGTAGTGGGTAACGCCGCCACAATTTATGACCGGTGGGAACGATTTGTTGCCGATACCTCGCCCAATCATACAAAGATTGTCTCTCAGAAGTTAAAGATGCTATGACAATTAAGAACAGCACCAAATTCAAGGTTAGCAAAGGAAAAGTTTTACCGTAGGCTAGGGGTTCAGATTGGAGTGCAAAGCCTAAGATGATTGGCTGACAGCAGATAACCGCAAAATAACTTTGTCGCTTGCTCAAAACTGTAGTAGTAGGATTGGGAAAACGGCGCTGCCATCCCTGCCACATCCAATAGGTTCCGATCCCGCAAATTGACAGAGACAAAATCAAGCCACTCACAATATTTTTACCGATTGGCAAATAAAACCATTGTAACTTGTCTATGTCTGCACCTAATGAACCGAAATCGTATCTAGAGATCGTGCCAGAAATTAGATATCTGAGGATGCCAATAGAAGACACAAATGTTCCTAAGTCCACAGCACTTACTGTCAACTGAATCGTAGAAATTACAAACACAAACAAAGCGATACCGCCAGCCAACCAAGGTTGAAATCCTCCCAACCAACTGGTTGTCAATCCAAATAGCATCGCAGTGCTGTAAAATAAAGCACAACTAGCAGCAACTGCCATGTAGAAACCTAAAATTTCATGCAAAGGTATGTGAGCCGCTAATCCACTGTATAGATGTAGAGGTATTACCAGAATTGCTGCTAGATAAAGCAAAATAGGAACACCAAAAATTTTGCCGAGAAAAATGGTATTGGCAGATTGGGGACTGAGGCGAATAAAGTTGAGAGTACCCCGGCGTTCCTCCTTGTCTAAATCGCCCACCAGCATATAAGTCCCTGCTACTAATAAAGCTAGCACGCTAAATATACTCAGCCAAATAAATATTTCTACCCACCACTTTGGCCAGTCAATCAGTATGTTACCCAAGGTATCTGCGAGACATTTTTCTCCTGGTTTTGTGTCGGTGGTAGCCTTTAAAACACAAAATCTGTTGTAAATCGGTTCAGCACCATCGACATTGCGAAGGGCAACGGGTAACTGGGTGCAGTAATACACGAACAGCAGCAGTTGAGGCCCTAAAGAGAAAGCAGAGGCGATCGCCATATTGCCCATCTTCAAGCGGCCTTTGATTTCTCGAAATAACTGGGGATTCCAGTTGCCGATTTTGTCCAGTAAGTTAAGTGTCATAGGTTATTGGTGATTTGTTGTTGGTAATTCTCTCTCTTCTCTGACTCTGTGCCCTCTGCGCTCTCTGCGGTAAAAAAAATCCGATCCAACTGAGATATTGCAGCAATGTCAATAAGGGGATTTTTGGTGGGGGAGGGCGGGTTTATTTAACCTGTTTGCAACCCGAAAGGCCTTTGGTGAACCCGCCCCTACAGCTCTCACGCGAATGGTGCAATATCTCAGATCCAACCGTAAAAGAGATAAATCAGTTATAACTCACTGTTCATTCTTTGCAGAAAAGCTTAAAAAACAAATTAGGATGCTTGCTGGTGTCCCATTTTCAGGAAAATGGTTTCTAAGTCTTCTTGAGTGCAGTGGAATTCTGTTAGCGGAATCTTGGCCGTGACGAGTTCGCGCAATAAATTGGCGGCATCTTCCTGGCTTCCCGAAAAATCAACGCACACCTGATTAGTTTCCCGCACTATCTCCCAATTTTCTATCCAAGGAAAGTTTTTTAACTGAGATATTAGCGCTTCTAAATTATTACCTAAAACCGACATAAAAATTTGCTGGCGGCTGAGGCGTTTGTAAAGTTCTTGTAAAGGTGCGCTTTCGACCAGATATCCGAGTTCCATGATACCAACCCAGCTACAAAGTTCGGCCAAGTCGCTGAGGACGTGAGATGATATGACTACGGTCATGCCGCCTTGCTGCAAGACTTTGATAATTTCGCGGAACTGCATTCGGGCGATCGGATCTAAGCCGGAAACTGGTTCGTCTAACAACAGCAACAGCGGTTCGTGGATGATAGTTCTCCCCAAACTCAGGCGCTGTTTCATCCCCCGCGACAGGGTGGAAATTACGCTGTTTCGTTTGTTGGTTAATTGTACCAGTTCTAAAACCGAGTTGATTCGCGATCGGCGGCGCGGTTGCTGGAGGTTGTAGAGTCGGGCAAAATAGTCTAAATAATCCCAAACTGTCAAGTCGTCGTAGAGGGGAAAGTCGTCGGGAAGAAAGCCGATGCGCTGTTTGAGAATTGGGTGCGATCGATCGCGCATTAACCGATCGCCGTTGATGTATATTTCCCCTGTAGTCGGTTCCTCAGCCGCCGCCAACATCCGCAGCAAAGTAGTTTTGCCGGCACCGTTGGGGCCGATGAGTCCGCATACTTCGCCTGCTGCTACCTGCAAATCGATGTCATTGACTGCGATATGGCGATCGAATTGTTTCGTCAGCCCGCGAGTTTCTATTGCTAGTTGTTGTGCCATGTTTGGAGGGTGAATGAAATTTTATCGGTGCATTTATGGGAATAATAGGAGTTATATCGAGTCCGATTGATTTGAGGGGATTATTCGTGGGGGAGGGCGGGTTTATTTAACCTGTCTGCAAACGTTTAAGCCTACTGGCGAACCCGCCCCTACAGCTAATGGAGAATGCTGCAATATCTCAGATAGATCCGATCCGTTATTACAAACGCCATGTCTTGTAGGGGCAGGTTCACCGACAATAATTGCCGAAAACCGACAATCTCATAAACCTGCCCCCGCCCGACGACAAATCGCTAATCTACCGGACAGGATATTACGCATCAACACCTTCATAAACCGGGTTTTTGTCGCTTTTAGGTGCTATAACTAAGTATTCCCAAAAAAAAACCGTTTCCGATCGCCCGTGCGTAAGTTGCCCCGATCGGGGTAGGCACGGCGGCACTACCCCTACAAATCTTGATGAATGATTGAGAGTTGTCAAAGATTAGAGCGCACTTTTATGGTAGTTGATCGCGCAGGTCAAGCCAAGTGTTGAGTTTTTCATCTAAAACATATTTATCAGAAAGTGCTGCAATCACTTTCAATCGATTTTTAAGTTTTCTTAACTCGCGAATTTCTGCAATAGGTAGCGTTTTCCAATTAGCTGCCTTTTTTTCGACATCTTCCTGCGACTCCTTGATGTTATCCCAAAACCATTTTAAAATTAAGTTAACATCGAGAACAGCACGATCGGAAATTACTTCCTGTTTTTGGATCGTCGCAGCCCGCAACATCATTGAGGAAATCGTAAAAGACTCGCCACTACCTGGTTTTTTGAGATTGGCATCATCGGCCTTGCGATCGTAAATTGCGATCGCTACTTCTGCCCATTTGCGATCGCACAAACCGGAACCATTTTCACCTTTTCGAGCCTTAGCCGAGGCAACATCGGCTAATAATAGCCAGTTAAACCCTTGTGGTTCGGTGGTTTGACCTGAAAATATGTTCTTCACCCAAATCAGTACAGATTCGGCATTTTGTTCGAGAATGCGATCGAGGGATATTGTCGTAGGAGATTGAGTCATAATTTATCTACTCCACATATTCGATATCAGCATTATTTGTATCGACTCCGCCAAATAAACCGGGTTTTTATCTAATTTGTGGGCTGAGACGAAGTATTCAAGGGAAAAACCCGGTTTCTGACTATCCCTGCGTAAGTTCTTATCTCCTTTTGCGGTCGATCGCGATCGGGGACTATCAGCCAAGCCACTTGAGAAAAAAAACTGGGTTTTTCACCTACTCAACACTTTGAATTAGTTTAATGTTATTTCTCAGCCATTCATTGACCAAAGCTTGAACCTCAATCTTTTTATGATCGGCAATTTTAGTCACAAAGTCCTCGACATCGGGTTCGAGATAAATGGGATAATGAAACCTAGCATCAGGATGGTAAAACTTGCCTTGCTCTGATGAAGAAAAGTCATACTCTGATTTCATAATTTCCTCTCTTGATAAGGTTGGGTTTCAGTGGAATTAGCTTTGCGGGCTGAAATAATCCGAATCATACAGGAGGTGCGATCGGTTTGTTCAAAGGTATGGACAACAACCCTTAAAATTCCTGTTTCATCTAAGCCTATGGTAATCCATCGATCTTCATCTTGACTGTGTTCTTCATCATAGATTGTTAATTGAGAACGATCGCGAAAAACAGTTGATGCCAAACGAAAATTTAATTGATGTTTGCGAATATTTTGCTTTTCTTTGGCTGGATTCCAATCAAAATTATAATCCAAAGCAATTTATCATGTTAAATCGACGTACTATCAAATTCTAACACAAATTACTAAGCTAGGGTTTTTCACCCCGCGTTCGTCTAGGACTAATTCTTCTATTTCAAATCTTCCAACTTAATCCTCGGATCGATCGCCTTCAGCAGCAAATCTGCCAACAAATTACCAACAATCAACATCGCAGCACCCATCATCAAACTCGCCATGACTAAATACAAATCTTGATTAGTCACCGCCTCCAGAGTCAGCTTTCCCAAACCAGGCCAATTAAAGAAAAATTCTGCAATAAACGCACCGCTCAACAAACTAGCAAATTCAAAACCCAAAAGCGTAACCAAAGGATTAACAGCATTCCGCAAAGCGTGAACGTAAATTACCCGATCGTCCGGCAAACCTTTTGCCCGTGCCGTTCGGATATAATCTTGACGCAGCACGTCCAACAATTGTCCCCGCATCAATCTTTGCAAACCAGCAAAACCAGTAAGGCTGAGGGCGACTGTTGGCAAAATTAAGTGCCAGCCGTAATCGAGGATTTGACCCCACCAAGGTAAGTCTGCGTGGTCGATGCTTGTCATTCCTCCGACGGGAAACAGAGGCGAAGTGTTCTGTGCGAAAAATAGCAGCAGCAAAGCCGTAATAAAGCTGGGAAATCCTTGTCCCGTGTAGCTGACTACTTGCAAAATGCGATCGACTGTGCGGTTTTGATTGACGGCGGCGACTATTCCCAAAGGAAGCGCGATCGCCCAAGTTACAATCATAGATGCGATCGCCATTAACAGCGTCGCCGGTACCCGTTCCCACAGCAGCGAAGCCACCGATCGCTGATACACGAAACTGGTGCCAAAATTCCCCCGCGTCACGATTTGTTGCAGCCACCGCCCATACTGCACAATAGCTGGTTGATCTAAGCCGAACTGCTGTTCGAGTTGTTTGAGTGTCTCCGGCGAAATCTTCGGATTTTGGCTCAAAGTATCCAAGTAATTTCCCGGTGCGAGTTCGATGATTGCAAAACAAAGCATCGATGCTAAAAATAGCGTTAACAGCGCCTGCAGCAGCCGCTTGAAAACATAAGTAAATGTCTCCCCAGCAAATAGAGAATTCAAAACTCGTAAGTTTCGATTAGATTTAATAGTAGTCATTAGTTATTAGTCCTCAGTCATTAGTCATTAGTTATCAGTCATCACTCATCAGTCATCAGTCATCAGTCATTAATGGGTACTGTCATTTATAAGGCTTACGCATGGGGGAGGAGAAACCGGGTTTTTTGCGAAAAGACGCATTCTGGTCTGTAGATTTGGTAAAAAACCCGGTTTCTAAGCCTCGGAGAGCGCACATCCTATATTAGTTATTATGTGCAAGAATTAGGCTAATAACTACTGACTAATGACTGAGGACTAATGACTAATAACTAATATTCAACTAGCGTGACGATCGGCACTTCGGGCAATTTCTGTCTCCCGCCCAAGGCCTGCAATTCGATAATAAAAGCAAAACCGACAAGTTCGCAGCCAGCTTGCTCTAACAGGTTAGCCGTTGCCCCCGCCGTTCCGCCAGTGGCGATTAAATCGTCCACAATCAGCACTCGGCTGCCCGATGTCATCGCATCTCGGTGCATCTCCAGCCGATCGACCCCGTACTCCAACTCGTACTCGGCAAAATGAACTTCTGCTGGCAGTTTCCCGGGCTTGCGGACGGGAATAAAGCCCACTCCCATTTTATAAGCCAAAGGCGCGCCAAATATAAAGCCCCGGGATTCCATGCCCACGATATAGTCAGCAGACATTGCAGAGCATTTTTCGGCTAAGCTGTCAATGGTGTAGCTCAGTCCTTGCGGGTTGCAGAGCAAAGTTGTAATGTCTCGGAACATGATTCCCGGCTTCGGGAAATCAGGAATGTCGCGAATCAGAGATTTGAGATCCATAAGCATGGGCCGATCGGCCTTGAGGGTAACGAGGTATCAAAAATGGTACAATCATAACGCAAAAAATTAAAACTAAAAAACAAAAATTAAAACTAATAGCTTTTTCCATTTTTATTGTTTAATTCCTAAATCCTGTACGTACTACCTAACCAAATGTCATAATTTCATAACAAGAGGGTTGAATATCAAGATTTGTCACCCTATGATCTAAAGTCAAAAATCTAATATCTAAAATCCGATGATCAAGTTGGCAGCACGAGTGGGTGAGGTTCCTCCTTCGATAACCTTGGCGATCGCAGCTAAGGCAAAAGCCATGAGGGCCGAAGGGATTGATGTCTGTAGTTTGAGTACGGGAGAACCCGACTTTGATACCCCCGAACACATTAAAGCGGCCGCGAAGCAAGCTTTGGACGCGGGGAAGACTAAGTACGGCCCTGTCGCTGGGGAACCGCAGTTAAAAGCGGCGATCGCCCGCAAACTCCAATCCGACAACAATCTCAACTATCAGCCGGAAAATATCATTGTCACCAACGGCGGCAAGCATTCCCTCTACAATCTGATGATGGCTCTGATCGAGCCCGGAGATGAGGTAATTATTCCGGCTCCCTACTGGCTGAGCTATCCAGAAATGGTCAAACTCGCCAGCGGGACGCCAGTAATTGTACGGACAGATGCTTCTACAGGATATAAAATTACACCGGAACAACTGAGCCGGGCGATTACTCCCAAAACCAAGTTATTTGTGCTGAACTCGCCTTCTAACCCCACGGGAATGGTGTACAGTCGGGCGGAAATTCAAGCGCTGGCCGAGGTGATAGTCGATCGAGACATTTTAGTCGTTTCTGACGAAATTTACGAAAAAATTATATATGACGGCGCTCAACACGTCAGCATCGGTTCCCTGGGCCGAGAAATCTTCGATCGCACAATCATTAGCAGCGGTTTTGCCAAAGGTTACTCAATGACAGGCTGGCGCATTGGCTATTTGGCCGGGCCGATCGAATTAATTAAAGCCACCAGCACCATTCAAGGACACAGTACCTCAAACGTGTGTACTTTTGCACAGTACGGCGCGATCGCAGCTCTCGAAAGCAGCCAAGAATCCGTCGAAAAAATGCGTCTCGCTTTTGCCGATCGGCGCGAAGTAATATTTGAATTGCTCGATGCGATACCTGGAATTAGCTGCATCAAACCAGACGGTGCTTTTTATATGTTTGTCAACATCAGCAAGACTGGAATGACTTCTCTACAATTTTGCGACGCTTTCTTAGAACAGCAGCAAGTTGCAGTTATTCCGGGGATTGCTTTTGGCGCAGACGACCACATCCGCTTGTCTTACGCCACCGATTTAGGCACAATTAAAAAAGCCCTAGAAAGGCTCGATAAATTTGTCCGTCACATCTAAACATTAGTCATTAGTCATTAGTCATTAGTCCTTAGTCATTAGAACTCTTGCAAAAATATAATGCACCCCACCCCAACCCTCCCCGCG
>JAUBOG010000001.1:19760-52960 GCA_036700105.1 Microcoleus occultus BM001215583 | reverse complement strand
CCGTGTCCCTACAATTAATCTAGCGTAGGGACACGGCACTGCCGTCTCCTAATTTCGGGTAATATTAATTCCGATGCTACCGGATTTGATATGAGCCCTGTCAGGAAACAACTCAATGATTTTGAACTCTTAGTCTGCGGAGGCAGACTTTGTTTGTGTAGTCGCGGTTTCAACGCCGGAATAGTCAATATAATTATATGAAAAAAGCGTTAATTTGCGGTATATCAGGTCAGGACGGAGCTTATTTAGCTAAACTGTTGCTCGATCGAGGTTATCAAGTTTGCGGCACTTCCAGAGATGCCCAAATGTCGAGTTTTGGAAACCTCGCCCGTTTGGGTATCCGAGAGCAAGTAAAACTAGAATCCATGTCCCTCAACGATTTTCGCAGCGTCTTGCAAGTATTGACCAAAATTGGGCCGTGCGAAGTATACAATTTAGCAGGTCAAAGTTCTGTCGGTCTGTCTTTTGAACAGCCCGTAGAAACTCTCGAAAGCATTGCCACAGGAACACTGAATCTGTTAGAAGCAATTCGGTTTACAGGCGGCAAAATTAAACTTTACAATGCCAGTTCCAGCGAATGTTTTGGAGATACCGGAGGCACTCCAGCCGATGAAAACACGCCCTTTCGCCCCAGAAGCCCTTACGCTGTGGCAAAAGCAACGGCATTTTGGGAAGTCGCAAATTATCGGGAAGCGTACAATTTGTTTGCGTGTTCCGGTATTTTGTTCAATCACGAGTCGCCGCTGCGGCCGGAGAGATTCGTAACGCAAAAGATTGTATCTGTTGTGTGCCGAATTGCTGCCGGCAGTTCGGAAAAACTGCATTTAGGTAATATTTCAGTGCAGCGCGACTGGGGTTGGGCACCGGAATATGTAGAAGCAATGTATTTGATGTTGCAGCAGGATGAACCGGATGATTATGCGATCGCTACGGGTGCAAGTTATCCTTTGGAGGAGTTTGTGCAGACAGCTTTTGTGGCTGCGGGTTTGGATTGGCAGGAACATTTAGTAACCGATGCGAGTCTCTACAGACCGACGGAGATTGCTGTGGGGAGGGGAAATCCGGCTAAGGCGAAGCAAAAGTTAGGGTGGGAGGCGAAGTATAAGATGCCCGATGTGGTGCGGATGATGGTGGAAGCGAGGAGGGTTTGATGTAAAATTATGGGGTGAAAATATGGAAGGAGAATATTGGGATCTTCATATAGAGTTATAAAATAAAATTAGTTAGATACATAAAATAAACAATGCACAATTTCAATTGTCGCCACTACAACAAATTCAGGCGGATTTGGATACCTAGAATATTTAATTAAGCAACATCGAAAAACAACGACTAAAGTTCCTGTCACCTGTAATTATTGAACAAACGATCAAAATGCTAAAAACAAGTAAACCGATACTAACTTTAGGTAGACTAGACATAGCCACTATTAACGATCGAGGATTGCGATTAGATGGCTGGGTAGCTTCATTCAATTCCGGCTCAGTCAGTGCATTTAAGGTTTCCATCGCAGGTATCGAAGTCGATAATATTGAGCCAACCCTAGGCATTGCCAGCCCAGATATTCAGGAAATTTATCCTGACATGGACAGTGCTGCAAATGCTCGGTTTAGCATCCAAATACCTATCATTAAATGGGATTTAATCGAATTATTAGTGATCGTAACTCCCCTATTTAACGGGCGCGAAGGAAATCTTCTAGTCACTGTTTTAAATCCTTCTTTGCCGAAACCTACCGAAGAATACATCGCCTGGGTCGGTAGCGATTTCGATGTATCCTATTACTTCTTAGCTTATTTTATACAAATGGGCGGACTCTCTCCCACAGACCGCGTTCTCGATATTGGTTGTGGAGTTGGTCGTTTAGCCTATAGTTTAGCTTACTACTTAAAACGGCCTGGAGCCTACGAGGGATTTGATCTGATCGGGAGTTTAATTGACTGGGCTCAAAAAAATATTACTTCTCGTTTTCCTCACTTTAACTTCCGTTCGGCAAACATCTGCAACCAGATGTACAACCCCACCGGAACTGTAGAAGCAGAGGACTTCATCTTTCCTTATCCGGATCGAAGCTTTGATTTTATTTTCCTCACCTCCGTATTTACTCATATGCAAGCACGCGAAGTGCAGCATTATTTGCAGGAAATCAAACGCGTACTCAAAGTAGGTGGTCGTTGTCTTTTTACCTGCTTTCTGCTGAATGAAGATTCAGAATCTGCGATTGTGCAAGGTCGCAGCAGTCTGGATATTAGCTATCAACTAGAAGATTGTTTTACAAACAATGTGGCTGTACCCGAAAGTGCGATCGGATACAAAGAGCCATTAATATTGCAGTGGATAGAAGGCTGTGGCTTAGAGGTGATAGGAAAATACTACGGCTATTGGTGCGGAAGAAGGTACTACACGAGCATGCAAGATATCGTTATTATAGAAAAAAAACGATCGGAAGATGTTGTGCAAAATAAAGACGGTCGAACCTTTACTCCTTTGCCAATTAGCCCACCAGAAAACAGTCTTAAACTCAGTGAAGTTATACCATCTTTAGGTAGTATTGATGTTGTAGAAGTAATTGACAATCAAGGATTGCATTTATACGGATGGGCAATTTCATTGAATACTGGAACGCCGGATGGATTTAAAATTTTAATTTCAGGCAAAGAATTTTTAGGATTTGAGCTGACTCTCGGTATTGCCAGTCCTGACGTTAAGAAGGCTTACCCTGATTTGGAAGGCAGCGAAAATGCTAGGTTCTGTATTCGCATTCCCATGAATTACAAAACTCGGGATTCTCTCCTCGCCTTAACTCCCTTGTTCAAAGATTTTGAAGGCCGGGTTTTATGTACAATCATAGAGCCTTCGCTACCAGTTCCAAGCGATGATTACATGAGTATAGTTGGGGGTGGCAGCCCTTGGCAATTTGACTTTCTCGCTTTCCTTCAAAGAGTCGGTCTTTCTCCGACAGACCGCGTACTTGATGTCGGTTGCGGTTTAGGTAGGCTAGCTTATAATTTAGCATATTACCTGAAGCAGCCAGGACGCTACGAGGGGTTTGACATTATCGAAAAGTTGGTCGATTGGGCACAGAAAGCAATTACTCCTCGGTTCCCCCACTTCAGATTCCGCCAAGTGGACATCTACAACCAATTCTACAACCCGACCGGCAGCTTACAATCAAAAGAGTTTAGATTTCCCTACCCATCCAACTGGTTCGACTTCATCGTTCTAAATTCTGTTTTCACTCACATCCAAGCAGAAGAAACTCGCCATTACTTGGATGAAATCGAGCGAGTTTTGAAACCTGGGGGGCGCTGTCTGTGTAGTTGGTTCTTGCTGAACGAGGAATCAGAACTGTTAATAGAGGAAGGCAAGAGTACCCATTCAATGATCTACGAATTGGAGGAATGTTTTACCAGCGATCCGCAAGCGCCCGAAGGGGCGATCGGCTTTAAAGAAAAGCTGCTGTTTGAATGGATAGCTGAGCGAAACCTCACTGTGGCAGACAAATTCTACGGCTTGTGGTGCGGTCGCACACCTTTGTATTGGGACAAATATTACTATCAAGATATATTGCTGCTGCAAAAAAACAAAGAGCCGAGATTGCGGAAGCCTACTCAGGGAAACCAGAAGCGATCGCAGACTTTATTACAAGAAAAAAAGCTTCAACCGACAAAACCGACAGTAACATTCAGTTACTTGGAACAAGCAGTTGTCAAGAATGAGATATTGCACTTGGATGGCTGGGTTGTTTCCGCTAACTTTGGTCTTGCCGATGGCTTCAAAGTTTGCATGGCGGACAGCGAAGTGTGCGATTTTGAACTAACTTTAGGCATCCCCAGTCCTGACGTTAAGCAGGCTTACCCCGATTTGGAAGGGGCTGAAAATGCTAGGTTTAGCATTCAGATACCGCTCAAATCCCAACAGCAAGAACAGTTCGGTGACTTCCGGATTATCTTAACCCCTTTGTTTAAGGGAGATCGAGGTGCAGCTATCGAAACTCGTATGTCTTTTGTTAACAGAGAAGATGAAAAACAGAATATTATAAATGAGCATCCCGAAACCCAGCCATCACAGCCTCAACTGCATCCGTCACCGCAGCAAGAGGGCCTGCCCCCCATCCTGCAACAAATTCAGGCGGATTTAGAGCCTTCTGGTTCTTATTCACCACAAATTCTGACAGCTTTAGAAAGTTCTGGGTCTCCAGTGCAACCAGTAAATCCAGAAGTAGTACCCGTTCCTCAGCCAATAGTTCTTACTGAAACCCAACTGCATAACACCACTCAAAACCTGCAATCATACTACCCAAACTTATTAGGACTCTCTGAAGTAAGTGTCGAAAAATTTTGGCATATTCTCAATCCAGTCATTGAATCACAACTCCCTTACGCTAACACAACAACCCCTAAAATTAGTATCATCACTCCAACCTGGAATTCATCTTTAGATTGGTTTGTCGAAACAGCCTTGAGCGTCCTCACTCAATCAATAGCAGACTGGGAGTGGTGTATCGCTGACGACGGCTCTAAAAGTCCAGAAATTCGCACTGTATTGGCAGAGTTAGCTAAAAAGCACCCGCAGATTAAAATTGCTTTCAAAGAACCTGGTGGAATTAGTTCAGCCACTAATCACGCTCTCAACATGGCAAGTGCAGATTACGTCTGCTTCTTAGATCACGATGATACTTTAGCTCCAACAGCTTTGCAAGACAGCTTATACAAGCTTTTTGAAGGGTTTGATGCTGTTTACTCGGACGAAAATAAAATTGATTTTTCTGGTCTTGATTATGTTGAATCCTTTTTTAAACCAGATTGGTCTCCAGAATATTTTAGAGGAGTGATGTATGCAGGACACCTTTTATGTATCAGCAGAGAATTAGCATTAGCTGTCGGTGGATTTAAAAGCGAATACGACGGCGTTCAGGATTACGAATTTCTGTTGCGAATCTCTGAAGTAACCAACAACATTGGACACATTTCTAAGAGACTCTATCACTGGCGAAAAATCCGGGGAAGCATTGCTGGAGATATTAATGCCAAAGCCGGAATTGAGCCGTTGCAGCAAGCTGCGGTTAATGCCCATTTGCAGCGGTTGGGCTTACCAGCGAAAGCGGAACCGGGAGTAGGCGGACATAGAGTGAATATCAACCCGCTGCCTAGAATTCAAAATCCTCTCGTCACCATTATTATCCCAGTTAAAAATGCCTATGTACCTTGGGGAAATAGTTTAAAAAATATCATTTCCCAGTCAAACTATCCTAACTTTGAAGTGTTGGTGGTTGAAAGTGAAACAGCAGATACCTCTAAATCCTTGAACGGGCAAAATCAAATATCTGTTAGATCCCTTAAATTGCAGCAGCCATTTACACCCGCTCGCGCTTACAATTTAGGAGCAAAATCGGCACTGGGCGAATATCTGGTTTTTCTTAGCGATATCGAAGAAATTATAACTGAAGATTGGCTAAGACACCTTCTTTATTACGCTGAACAGCCTGATGTCGGTGCTGTGGGGTCGCTGTTGCTTTCACCCGACAGAAGTGTACAACACGCAGGTCTAGTTTTAAGCGATAAAAGTACAGTTAATTGGGTTATGAAAGGTTTTCCTTCCAATTCCGATGGCTATGCAGGCTCTCTAGTTTGTGCCAGAGAAGTATCAGCCGTAACAGATTCGTGTATGATGGTTAAAAAAAGTGAATTTGAAAGAATAGGAGGTTTTAGCGAACATTTTTTCACGTACTATCAAGATATTGATTTATGTCTGCGTCTGAAAAAAAATGGCAAGCGAATTATTTTGACCCCACGAGCCGTTTTAATTTCCCACGAACCTGGAAGGCGGCAAGGATATGACGATTCAGTCGATCGAATGCTGCTCCTAGATATATGGGAACTAGACCTAGAGCCCCGTGATTCCTACTATAATCTTAACTTTGACCCTGAATGCAACGATTACACTATTCGACCATAGCAATGCAAAATATTTTGTTGGTTCTTTACAATGACTTTCATTCACAAAGTGCTATTCACGTTCATCATTTTGCTAATAACTTGATTGCTCAGGGGTTAGATTGTGTAGTATGTGTCCCCCGTGACAAGCACACTGTAGCTTTACTACAAAATACTTCCTACAAAGTTGCAGAATTTAGCGATATTTATTATTTGAAAGATTTTTTTCACAACGGGAAAGATCCTGATATCGTCCATGCTTGGACACCGCGAGAAGTTAACAGAATTTACTGCGCACAACTTAAGTTAATCTATAACTTCAAGTTGGTAATTCACTTGGAAGACAATGAAGAATATATTCTTGAAAAAGATATAAACAAACCTTTTAAAGAAATTTTAGCATCGATTGATTCGATAGAAATCCCAGAACGTCTTTCGCATCCAAAACTATATCGTGAGTTTCTAGCTTCAGCAGACGGCGTAACAGTTATTATTGACAACTTAAAAGAATTTGTACCGGACGGCGTTCCCAGCCTCACCCTGTGGCCGGGTGCAGACACGAAGCATTTTTTTGTTAGAAGGAAAAATTTACAGTTTGCTGAGAGCTTTGGCATTCCTAAAGATAGCATTATTTTTTGCTACACAGGTAACGTCCATGCAGGCAATAAACACGAAGTTAGGAGTATTTATTTAGCTGTTGCTTTAATGAACCGCGAGGGTTTACCCGCTGTATTGATACGCACTGGCATGGACACTTGCGAGTTATTGGGTGAAGGTGACCAATGGCTTAAGAAGCATTCAATAGAGTTGGGATATATAGATTACAACAGGATGCCAGATATTATGGCGTTAGCTGATTTCTTAATTCAGCCAGGGCGGCCGGATAAATTTAATGACTATCGCTTTCCATCCAAACTGCCAGAATTTCTGGCAATGGGAAAGCCTGTCATTCTGCCAGATACAAATATTGCTCAGATGATGGAACATAAGAAAGATGCTTTCATTTTGCCAGTAGTTGATGCTGCTAATATTGTTGATGCTGTAAAATTAATATTCAAAGATAGAAAATTGTACGAAAAATTGAGTTTGGGTGCTGTAAATTTTGCTAGAAATAATCTCAACTGGCAAACAAACAGTGAAAGTCTCAAGTCATTTTATGAAGATATTTGGAGTGAAAAAGTGACTATACAGAGCAGAAGTTTAGAGCTTCAAGACCCGCCACCTACTAACAAATTAATAGAAGGGAAAATTCCTCAAATAGAAACAATCCAGCCGTCCTTAACTGAAACAGCCGACGAATTGGAAAATACTAATGCTCAACTCCCCCAGACGCAAACAGAAGTGGAAAATACCCATGCTCAACTCCGCCAGACGCAAGGCGAACTAGAACAAACTAAGATGCAAAGGCATCAAATACAAGAAAAGTTAGCGATACTTCAGTCTCAATTCCACGCTATTGAAGCCGAACAAGAGCAATTTTCTCTTGTTCCCACTCGCTTGTTGGAGCCAGAGTCTAAGCAGTTTTTAATCGAGAGGTATGCGAAACCTAGTAGCTATAAAGCAATGAGTTATGCTACAGCACGAGACTTTTGTGATAGTGCGGATTACCTTCCTCAACTGTGCAAACTAAACGGGGACTTGAAAAATGTCCAAAGACCATGGATTGTTAAAGAAATTTTAAGCCAAGTGCCTCTCGGTAGTAAACTGTTAGAGATAGGTGGTGGTATTCCCGTAGTTGCAGGGTTTCTAACTGAGTTGGGGTATGACGTAACCATAGTCGATCCTTATCAGGGTGCGGGTAATGGGCCGATAGAATATGAGAAATACACCCAGCAGTATCCCTCTGTTAAAATCATTAGATCTCTCTTTGAACCCAAGCTTCAAGGTGTCAATCCTGCTTCTATTGACTGCATATTTTCTATTTCCGTGCTAGAACATATCTGGGGAGAAGCGCTTCAAGATGTTTACAGAGGTATACGCAAGTTTCTGCGTCCCCAAGGCAAATCGATTCACTGTGTAGATCATGTGCTTCGTGGCGCGGGTGCTGAAGGACATGATGAGAATTTAAAAGTAATTCTTTTAAACCAGTTGCAGTTGCAAAATTCGGCTTATCCAATTGGCAATTTTGAGGACGAGTATAAGAGGATGATAGGTCGGCTTAAATATGATTTAGAGACTTACTACTTGTCTGCTGAGGGTCATAACTTTTGGCGGGGTGGCGTGGCTTATGATGTTTTTCCGTTTAGGAAAGTGGTGTCGATAGAAACTTGTGTGTCGATGAGCTAATTGTTCAGACTGAATACCTGAAGAGGTTAAGCATTAGTAGCTTGTTACGATTCTTTATTCGTTTAATTGCAATAAGTTGGTGGTAAAATGCGATCGCTTCATCAAGTTTCCCTGCTGCATGAAAACCTTCTCCTAATTTTTGGTTAGCTTCATAGAGTCTGACATATTCATTTTGGTTACGTTATCTTATTTGAGCTTATTGCGGGAGCGCTTTGACAAGTTTAACTACTTCGCTGTAAATAGCTTTCCAATCACATTCATAGTTTCTAGTATTAGGGTTATCGTATTCTGAATCAAAAATATCAATAATAGCTTCTCTAGAAACCGGAATTATTGAAACAGCTTTTTCTCTAGGATTCAAACAAGATGGTTCTAATATACAACCGTACTTGTGAGTGTGGATCACACCGGTTTTGTTAGCAATTAAGCAAGGAAAGATCAGTCCTGCTCCGTAAGGAGCAATGAATAAGTCTATGGCGTGAGACCAAACAATAGTTTCATAAATAGCGCAGTTTAGAGCATTATAAGTTTTAACCTCAGATGGTATCAGAGCCAAAACTCGATCCAAATTTGCTTTTTCAGCAGGAACTCCATCAAATATTATCCCTAAGTCAGGAGACTCTTTGTACAATTCTTTAACAAGATTGGCAATTCCTTCTACCTGATTTACCCAAGCTCTGGTGTGACTGCGGAGGGTAATCCACAACAATGGGAAGTGCTTCTTAGAATCTCTCAGTTCTTGTAAAAAGCTAGGGGCGCATTTTACAAAAGAGCGGTGATAAAGCCTATTGGCTGTTTTTTCAGTAATCAACAAGGAACTGATGTTGAATAAAAACAGATTGTTTTTGAGACACATACTGAATATCTGAGCGGGAAACTGTTCAGCATCGACGTTAAAAAACGCAGGCGGTTTTGCAGTCTCTGTCTCAATTTCAGGAAAAATATCTGTGATATTAAAATAATGATATTGGCCGATTAAAAAAGCCTCGATTTTGTTTAATTTTTTATTTTCTTGTAATGCTTGAAGTGACGATATTTGGTTCCAAAAAAAATGACCTATATTGGCGATGCCACCGACATGAGCTGCTAGTTTTTTTTGTATTTTGTTGTCAATATATTCTTTGACATCGATTCCATGAGTATAATTGTAGAACTTGAAAGTATCCACAAAAGATTTAAGCTGTTCTTCTTGCCAGTGGATCATTGTGCTATTTCGATCGTCAGAAAAACTAATAATTAGTTCCCGACTGGGAATGTAAATACCTACTTTAAATGAATGCCAGCACCCCACTATCAAATAAAAGACTTCCACACCCACAAAACGATAAATAATTTCATAGTAGGGGTAGATATAAAAAGATTGATTAGACTTTAGCTTTTCCCCTGAAAATGGACAAACTACTTCTAGATAGCCTGTTTCAATTATTCCTTTTTGAAATTGAGGCATTTCAAACTCTTCACAAGGCATATCTGGAGAGTATGTAAAAATTTTTGGGTAAACGTGTTTCCAGGCAGTATTATCTTGTTCAGTTAATTTTAAATTATCGATTGATAAGCGACTTGTATCAATAAATTTTATGTCAGCTTGATTCAGAGAATGCAGCTTAATAAAAGTGTATTTACTTGTTTTGGATAAGTCTGTAGTCACCGCTTCAGGCTTTATTTTTTGGGCTTTTTGATAATAAGATATTGCTTCATTCCATTGGTTTTGTTGTGACAATAGCCACGCCAAATTCCAGTAATATTCTACACAGTAGGGTTGAATTTGAACAGCTTTTTCATAAGCTGCGATCGCCTCATTCACCTGGCCTTGAAGATTCAGCAGCATCCCCAGATAAAAGTAAGCTTCTGCACTGTTTTGTTGAAGATCGACGGCTCGCTGATAAGAGAGTAGCGCTTCATCTAAAACACCGGCTTTGAATAGGTCTTCTCCTAATAGTTGGTGAAACCAAAATAAACCTGGTTTGAGTTGAATTGCTTGTTTGTAAGAGGCTACAGCTTCATCCTTCTGCTGGACAAATGCTAAAACAGTCCCTAAATAGTAGTGTACTTCAGCCGAATTGGGATTACTTGCAACTGCTAAGCGGAAACTAGCTAATGCCTCCTCCCATTTGGGTAGAGAGGCTAGGATTATTCTTAAATGGCTGTGAACGGATTCCGCTTCTGGGTTGAGAGCCAGAGCATGGCAAAAACTGACCACGGCTTCATCCCACCTTTGCATAACAATCAATACAAACCCTAACTGGTGGTGCGACCAAAATGAATCTGTGGAAAATTCTATTGCGTGGCGGAAAGCGACAGCCGCATCATCCCACCTTTGCAAATCACTCAAGGCTGTTCCTAAATGGTGATAAACTTTACCTGATTCAGGGGAAAATTCCAAAGATTTGAGATAACAAGCCAGCGCCTCCTCAAATTTCCCTTGTGTTTGCAGAGCCAAGCCTAAGTTGAACTGTAATGAGTCTAAGTCTTTAGATAATACGCCAATATTTGAGCTAATTGCAAGAGCTTGGCGGTAAGAGGCGATCGCATCTTCTAGTTTTCCTACTGCATGAAAAGCTTCCCCTAACCTTTGGTGCGCCTCAAAATAGTTTGGTTCTAGCTGAATTGTTTTTTGGTACGCACTTATAGCTCGATCCCACTGCCATTTCTTGGCCAGCACTTCTCCTAAATTGTAGTGAAACAGTGCAGATTCAGGCTCCAAATCAACCGCCTTTGAGTAACAAGCGATCGCGTCTTCCCACTTTCCCTGAGCTTCCAAAGTTTGTCCTAAGCTGAGGTAAGCATCCGCAAAATTTGGATTTAACTCAATTGTTTTCCGATAGCACAGTTCTGCTTCATCCCACTGCCGATCGGCTGCTAAATTTTTACCTAATTTGTAATGAGCTTCATAAAGAATTGGGCTGACAACTACCGCGCAACGGTAACATATCACGGCCCTCTCTTGCTTACCCTGCTCTAAAAGAGTGTTCCCCAAATTAATAAATTCCTCTGCTGTGGCTTTGTAGGGTTCCAGCATTAATCCCAAATACCCGCACTCTGTCGCTTCCTCTGGCTTGCCGATTTGTGAAAATACCCTAGCTAAGTTTCGGTAAAATCCAGCGAAATTGGGTTGAATTGCGATCGCCTTTTGGTAATAAGAAATCGCCTGCTCCCAACTTTGCTCCTGAGCATAAATACTGCCCAAATTAGCCAAGGCAGCAGCATAATCCGGCTGAATTTCTACCGCTTTAGCATAGGATTCCCTAGCTTCCTCCAGCTTACCCCCTGCTAGAAAGGCATTGCCGAGAGTTTTGTAAGCTACAGCATAATTGGGTTGAATAGTCAATGCTTTCTGACAGCAAGCGATCGCCTCCTCCGCCTTATTGTGGAGACAATATACTTCTGCCTGTTGGTTGTGAATTTCCGCATTCTCCGGGTCGATCGCTAAGGCTTTTGCGTAGCATTCCAGCGCTCGATCGTAAAAGCCAGCCTCTTTTAATTGGTTCCCCTGATTCAAATAAGCGATCGCACTTTCCCGGTTCAGATCATTTAGCATATTACGAACATTTAATAATTGCGGGCAACTTTCAGATAATATCAACTTATTTAAACAATAAATTCCGCCCTCTGTCAAGGTAATTATAGCCTCAGCAGGCGCTATCAGAAGAAATCAATCCCCTGTCACTGCCATCTTAGGGTAAAGTACAGGGTGGAAAATCATTGTTTTACGGAGCTAAAAATGACTGCACGCATACTTGTCACAGGTGCCGCTGGGTATTTGGGTTCGGTGCTGTGCGAGCACCTACTCGACGCAGGATATCGCGTCACAGCGCTCGACAGCTTGATGTACGGACAAAATTCCCTTTTCCATCTTTGCGCCAACCCAGCCTTTGATTTCATTGAGGGAGACGTGCGGAACGAAGACTTAATGCAGCGCCTCCTTAAAGATGCAGATGTCATCATCCCCCTAGCGGCTATCGTCGGTGCCCCCGCCTGCAAGCGAGACCCCGGAATGACAAAATCAGTAAATCTAGAAGCAGTACAGCTAATCAACCGCCTGCGGAGCCCGCAGCAGTTAGTCGTCTACCCCAACACTAACAGCGGTTACGGCGCTAGTACCGGGGACACCTACTGCACTGAAGATACACCCCTCGACCCGATTTCTCTGTACGGTCAGACAAAAGTCCAGGCAGAATTGGAACTATTGGAAAGCCCCAACGCTATCACCCTGCGCCTAGCTACTGTATTCGGCACATCTCCCCGGATGCGCCTCGACTTACTGGTAAATCACTTTGTTTACACCGCGATTACAGACGGTTATCTGGTAATCTTCGAGAAAGATTTCAAGCGTAATTACGTCCACATTCGGGACGTGGCTGACTGCATGATTTACTGCATTAATAATGCCGAAAAAATGACGGGGCGCCCCTACAACGTGGGACTGGATGAAGCTAACCTTTCTAAAGAAGAATTAGCGCTAAAAGTCAAAGAATACGTGCCTAATTTTTACCTTCACTTCGCAGCCATCGGCAGCGATCCAGACAAGCGCAACTATATTGTTTCCAACCAACGCTTACGAGAAGCTGGGTTCGAGGCAAAACGTACCTTAGATGACGGCATCAAAGAACTGCTGAAAGGATACCGGATGATGGGAAGAGCAGCATTCAAGAACATTTAACGCAAAAGCATGGCAGACTTACAGCATTGCACGGCAGCTATCCTCGTTGGCGGATTGGGAACGAGGCTGCGATCGGTGGTTAATGACCGCCCCAAAGTCTTGGCTCAAGTTCAAGAGCGCCCCTTCTTGGCATACCTCTTGCAGCAGTTGGCCCGATCGGGCATCACAAGTGCTGTCTTGTGTACAGGCTACATGGGCGAACAGGTAAAAATTGCCTTCGGTGATGCCTGTGGCAGTATGCGCCTTTTATATTCTCAAGAAACCTCCCAACTAGACACTGCCGGAGCCTTGCGCTTGGCGCTGCCACTGATTCAGTCTAGTTCTGTGTTGGTGATGAACGGAGACTCTTTTTGTGATGCGAATTTGGGCGAGTTTTGGGCGTGGCGGGCAAAGAAAGGCGCAGAGGTAGCGCTACTGCTAACCCAAGTGTCGGACACTAGGCGTTACGGTCGAGTGCAAGTGGACGCGGACGGGCGAGTGCTGAAGTTTGAAGAAAAGGGCGCTACTGAGGGGTCTGGCTGGATTAATGCTGGAATCTACTTGCTCGATCGCTCCCTGCTTTTAACTATTCCCGAAGGCATTCCTGTATCCTTGGAACGAGAGATGTTTCCCGCTTGGATGGAGCGAGGGCTTTACGGCTACGGCACTCAAGGTCGATTTCTAGACATAGGTACGCCTGAATCATATGCTGTAGCAGAGAACTTTTTTCGCGGAATGAAATCAAATTAAATTGGCTGTTGACTAACTTAAGGAGCTAGACTATGAACCCAAGCTACAGAATTTTAAGTGATGGCGATGAAGAATTCCTTTTAAATAGAATCCAAGTAGCTTCTTCAAACAAGAATGAAATGGTCTCTTCGGAATGGAGAAAATACTTGGAGGTCAAATCTATGCAGGATATATCTGTTGAACGCTTAGATAATTTAGCTAATCCCACATCTGGGCTGACTTATGGATTTTATGGCAGGACAACTGACGATTGTCTCCCTCTCTCTTACGAGCTATATCAGGGAGAATCAATCTATCAAAAAATTATTCAGATCCCAGAGCCAGACGCTGGCAACCCTCCTAAGAAGTTTGCGCTCGGCAATCAAAATGTTTCGGGAAATTTTCTGCGGCAGGCTTATTTTGCATTTAAGTTACTTGCCAATCTCAAAAAAGAGCCGGATGTCATAGTAGAAATCGGAGGAGGATACGGTTTACTATCATATATCTGGAAAGTGTTATTCCCCAAATCCAAGGTAGTGATAGTAGACATTCCAGAAAGTATATTATTGCAATACCATTTTTTAAAACAAGCTCTCCCGAATATTCGGATCGGGCATTTATTAAACGCTCAAGATGCCGAATCTGATTTAGGAAAAGGAGTGGCTCTTGAAGATGCAGATATTACTCTCGTAGAATGCAATGCAATAAATTGTTTAGATATCAAGCCAAATGTCGTGTTGGCCTTGGCTAGTTTTCAAGAAATGACTGTCGATGTAGTAGATAGCTACGTGCAATGGGTCGAGAAAAGCATAAGCGACGGCGGTTACTTGTTTGTTTACAGTTGTCACGGTTTAGACCCATTGGGGTATCAGTCACCCGCTGATGTTAATCTTGATGATAAATGGCAAGTAGTCAGTTGCGAACAGTCAACATTGGTGGCAAATAATTATCATCACCTTCAGTTAATATATCAGCGAACTCAAAGTGCGGATTGTTTAATTCCCGAAAAAAGAAGGATGATTCTCAACGATTATTATCACAGTTTGACCGAAAGAGATCATTCAAAAATGAAAGAATACCAAGATTTGCTTGTGGGCGAACAAGTCAAATGAATACAGATTTGAACTTCCGATGTAAGACTACGCAGCGGCGTTTTGTTTTGCTAGACCGTGACGGCACAATTATTAAGGAGTGCCACTACTTATCTGACCCGTGCCGGGTAGAACTGCTGCCGGGGGCGGCTGAGGGTTTGCGCCTGATGCAGGAAATGGGGCTGGGTTTGGTTGCAGTCACAAATCAATCTGGCATTGGTAGAGGCTTCTTTGATGAGGTTCGTCTCGGTGAAATTCACCAACGACTGCGGGAACTTCTAGCCCATGCAGGTGTCTACCTAGAAGATATTTACTTTTGCCCGCATACTCCCCTAGACGACTGTCAGTGTCGCAAACCGCGAACGGGTATGGTAGAACAGGCAGCAGAAAAATATGGGTTTAATCCCCAGGAAAGCTTTGCGATCGGTGACAAGCCTTGCGACATCGAGTTGGGGCAGCGATTAGGAGCCACTACTTTACTGGTGCGTACTGGTTACGGTGCTGAGGTGGAAGTTGGCCATGCTGTTGGTTCTGACTGGGTAGTGGATGATTTGCAGGAGGCGGCGCAGGTGATTAAGGGCCTGATCGCTTTAGAAACAAAGGAAAGGCAAAATGCAGCTAGAAGTTGAGTTTTTAGATGACAAGACGATTGCGCAGAATGGGTGCGCTGAGGCAGTGAATTCGATCGACCGGGCGCGATCGCCCTACGGAAAAGCCGTGGCGGCGCACTTGCTCGCCAGCGCCGAAATGAAACACCAGATTGCCCAGCACTGCCTAGATGCGATTTTAGCAGCCGCTAACTTGATTGCCCACTCCCTGGCTAATGGCGGAAAACTGCTGCTGTGCGGTAATGGAGGTAGCGCAGCGGATTGTCAGCACATGGCAGGGGAACTTGTCAACTGGTTAAATAAAGATTTTCAGCGCCCCGGATTGGCTGCGATCGCACTGACGACAGATAGCTCGATTTTAAGCGCGATCGCTAACGACTCCGGCTTTGAAAGCATTTTCGAGCGGCAAGTGCAAGCTCTGGGCAAGCCAGAAGATGTGTTACTGGGCATCAGCACCAGCGGCAATTCTCCCAACGTCGTCCGTGCCGTCATTGCAGCCCAAAAAATCGGGATGAAAGCGATCGCCCTTACAGGGGAAAGTGGCAAACTAACAGCGATCGCAGATGTCACCGTAGCCGTTCCCAGTAACAACACCCAGTACATTCAAGAGGGCCATCTCAGTATTGAGCATATCCTGTGCAGCTTAGTCGAGCAACAGCTATTCAGCGGCAAAGGAACAGATTCATGAACACGATCGCAGAAAAAATGTATGCTCAGAAGGCAGCCGATGCAAATACTCGCGTTAGAGTCGGAGCCGCCGCGATCGTCCGAGACTCTCGCGGCTGGATATTGCTTGAAAAACGTAGCGACTGCGGTCTGTGGGGGCTGCCAGGAGGCAGAATTGAGCCTGGAGAATCTGTCATACAAGCAGCAGTGCGAGAGGTGAAAGAGGAAACCGGACTTAATATTGAAATTACCCAGCTATTAGGCGTTTATTCCGAACCCGACCAATTTCGTATAGTCACCTTTTTGGATAACGGCGACGTTGTTCAGCTAGTCGATATCATACTAGAGGCAAAAATAATATCTGGCGAACTCGAACCAAGTAGCGAAAGCGAAGCATTGCAGTTTTTTAACCCGGCAGCTTTGCCGCCAGACATTGTACCCCCAGCTTTGGCGCCACTTCACGATTTCCTCCAAGGGCTGACAGGAACTATCCGTTAAAACAAAGACAACATGATTATCAGCAGAACGCCCTATCGGATTTCTTTCTTTGGTGGTGGCACAGACTATCCAGCCTGGTATCGCCAACACGGAGGCGCTGTCATTGCAGCTTCTATTAACAAATACTGTTATCTCACCTGTCGCTATCTCCCACCATTCTTTGAACATAGAATTCAGGTACTGTGGTCGAAAGTTGAAACTTGTCAAACCATTGATGATATAGAACATCCAGCAGTTAGAGCCGTCCTAGGTTACTTGAAATTAGAGCGAGGAATTTCTATTCTTCATGATGGCGATTTGCCAGCGCGTAGTGGCATGGGATCGAGTTCCGCATTTACTGTAGGTTTGCTGCACGCATTGTATGCTCTGCAAGGTAAAATGCCCAGCAAGCAACAGCTAACAAAAGAAAGCATTTACGTAGAGCAGGAAATTTTAAAAGAAACAGTCGGGTCTCAAGATCAAGTGCTCGCTGCCTATGGCGGTCTCAATCACGTTAATTTTCTGCCTAACGGTGAAATTTCTGTCAGGCCTATGACGCTCAGTCCAGAGCGCATCACGGAACTAAACTCTCACCTGATGCTGTTTTACACTGGCATTAAGCGCACGGCTTCAGACGTTGCCGATAGTTATGTCGGCGACTTAGATGCCAAAAGGAGGCAGTTAAGGATTATGAAAGATTTAGTAGAAGAGAGCATAGGAGTTTTAAAAAGCGATCGCGACTTAACTAGCTTTGGGGAACTGCTCCACGAAACGTGGCAGGCAAAACGTTCTTTGAGTGAAAAAGTTTCCAATCCCCAGGTAGACGAACTTTACGAAATGGCTCGCTCTGCCGGTGCCGCTGGTGGCAAGTTGACTGGAGCTGGCGGCGGCGGCTTCTTGTTGCTGTTCGTCCCTCCCGATCGCCAGCCAGAAGTCAAAGAAAAGCTCAACAAGTTGCTGCACGTACCGTTCAAATTTGAATTCTCTGGGAGTCAAATTATCTTTTTCGACCCCCAAGAAGATTACTCAGCCCTAGAGAAACTTCGGGCTAACCAAACAGTAGACGCTTTTCGAGAATTAACTCAAACTTCGCCGTAGGATAGACGCCGTGGACAAAAACGCCAACATCTATGTGGCAGGGGGGCAAACTCTGATCGGAACCGCCCTGTTGCGCCAACTAGAACACCAGGGTTACAAGAACCTGGCAGGTCTTCCTCCAGCAGAGCCCGATCTTACCGACAGGGAACAGGTGAGCAACTTTTTCGCTAGCAACAAGCCAGACTATGTGTTTCTGGCAGCGGGGAAATCGGGAGGCATCAGCGCCAACCAAAAATATCCCGCTGACTTGATGCTTGACAATTTGTTGGTAGTATGCAATGTCATCGATAGTGCCCATCGCTGCGGTGTCAAGAAACTGCTCTACCTGGCTTCTTCGTGTAGTTATCCCAAACACAGCCCGCAGCCAATGCAAGTAGAGTCACTAATGACAGGCAATTTGGAACCTACTAACGAAGCTTATGCTGTGGCTAAGATTGCTGGCATTAAGCTATGTGAAGCCTATTGCCAGCAATACGGTGCAAATTTCATTAGCGGGATACCAGCCAATGCTTTTGGCATTGGAGACGACTTCAGTTTGGAGGAGTCTCACGTCATTCCAGCACTGATTCGGAAAATGCACGAAGCAAAAATTGCAGATGCAGAATTTGTAGAGATTTGGGGAACTGGTACTCCTCGGCGGGAGTTTATTTTAGCGGACGATTTAGCAGATGCTTGTCTTTTTATTATGGACAAATATGACGAAAAAAAGCCGATTAATATAGGCGGTGGGTTGGATTTATCTATCAAAGAACTCGCGGAGTTGATTAAAGACGCAGTTGGTTATCGAGGGCTTTTGCGGTTTAATACTAGCAAGCCAGACGGAATGCCGCTGAAAGCTCTTGATTCTAGTAAACTGAGTTCAATGGGATGGCAGCCGAAAACGTCTTTTTATGCTGCTGTATCGCTGACTTACGATTGGTTCTTAAGTAATTGTCAAGCCAGCATTGCGACTGGAGTTTAATAGGGATAAATCAAAAAAATGAGTGTAATTGAACAGCTAAAATTGCAGTTATCCAGTTTTTCACAGCTTTGGGACACTGAACAAGAAACTCTGGCAAATCGGGCGGCTTTAGTTCCAGACAACGGCATAATTGTTGAAATTGGTACTGCTCAAGGTGGTTCGGCTACTATCTTCCAAGCGATTGCCGGCACCAGGGGAGCTAAAATTCACTCCTACGATATTGCTCCCTCCGCAGAAGCTTATGAACGATTAAAAAATACAAACGTTACCATTCATGCTCAACCCTCAGTAGAAGGTGCTCAAAGTTGGCAAGAAACAGTTAATAAACCGATCGACTTGCTGTTTATAGATGGCAGCCACGCTCTCCAGCACGTCTTTGAAGATTTTAAATCCTGGGTTCCTTTTCTTAAACCGGGTGCCCAAGTATTGTTCCACGATTTTGATTCCCAGGAGAGAGGCGGCTTGATTCATTTCGGGGTGCAAGTTATGGCAACAACGCTCTTGCGCCTCGGAATTTTAGAAGCACCCGTTCACAAAGACCGAATTCTTTACGGAACAATTAGCCGGCCAGAAACAGTCAGTCTGGAAGCAAAAGACTGCTATCAAACCTTTCAGCAAATGGGGCATGAACTTGTTCGACTGCGGGAGACAAATTATACGGACTGGACGCTGGTAGGAGAGGAACCGTTTGCAAATTTTATTCGGGGTTGCCTTAAAATCGACCCGGAGGCAACGCTATACAGTGCAGAGAAAGCACCCCTACAAGGTAAATATCTGGTATTTGCTCGACCTTTGGCTCCAGCTTTAGAGACTTTGTTCTCGCGCGGGATTCCGACAGATTCGATCGCAGTAATAGATAACTGTCAAGCTTGCTACCTAGTGGCTCAGGCACTTCAAAACCACCGGAATCACTTATTGGCTATCACTTCATCTCGAAAAGAAGTGTTTGGCTGGGAAGAAATATTATTTATGTTCGATCACGCTTTTGGAAAATCGCTCTTTCCCGATCGAATCGAAGAATTTCCCAAGGAATCAAACATCGTTCAACTGTCGTCGTTGGTAGCACGCGAACAAGTTTGCCTGACATTTCTAGCACGCATCCTGCAAACACTTGTAGGCTGGAAGCCTTAACAAAACACCGCCTATCAAATTATGGAGTATCTCATGTACAGTCAGTTTTACAGATCGCTGTACCGCATCCGCCGAGTAGAAGAAGAAGTTGCCAAAGTTTATCCAACGGATAAAATCAAAAGTCCCGTTCATCTTTCTATTGGTCAAGAGGCGGTATCCGTTGGCATTTGCGAAGCTTTGCAACCGGATGATGTAGTTTTTGGGACTTACAGAAGCCACGCCCTCTATCTAGCTAAGGGCGGCGACTTAAATAAAATGATTGCTGAATTGTACGGAAAAGCAACAGGTTGTGCGAAGGGCAAAGGCGGCTCTATGCACATGATAGACCTGGCGGCAAATGTGATGGGATCGTCAGCGGTTGTCGGGACAACAATCGCGAACGCCATCGGCTATGCTTACGCACTAAAACATCAGCCACAAGACTCTATTGTTGTCAGTATTTTCGGCGACGGCGCAGTAGATGAAGGTGTGTTTGCTGAAAGCATGAACTGGGCGGGTCTCAAAAAATTGCCGATGATTTTTGTCTGCGAAAATAACCATTACGCTATTCACACTCACCAGCGTGAACGGCAGAAGTTGGACAATATCTGCGATCGCGCCCGCAGTTACGGCATCCCGGCAGAAAAAATTGAAGGCAATGACACTCTGACTATCTATGAAAAAATAGGCGCTGCTGCTAAAGCTTTGCGAAACGGCGAACCGGGCCCATTTTTCTTTGAGTGCATGACCTACCGCTGGAAAGAGCACGTCGGGCCTAACGAAGATTATCACTTAGGCTACCGCACAAAAGAAGAGGCAGAACCTTGGATTAAAAATGACCAAGTAAAGCGTTTAGCCGAACTGGTAGAACCGGAAGAACGCCAGATAATAGAAGCGGAAGTTGAAGCTGAAATAAAAGCTGCCTTTGAGTTTGCCGAATCAAGTCCTTTCCCAGAAATGCCTGAATTATACAAGGATGTTTTCAAGGAAAAGGTCGCCAGTGAGGCTGTAGCTGCATCAGAAGTCGAGCCGCTATCTGTCACAGAAACAGTCACTATTGGCGATCGCGAAATCAGCTATGTAGAAGCGGTGCGAGAAGCGACAGACTTAGAAATGGATCGAGATGCTTCTGTGATTGTATTTGGATTGGATGTAGACGATCCAAAAGCAATTCAGGGAACGGTAAAAGGGTTGCCGGCCAAGTACGGACACGAACGAGTATTTGGCACGCCGCTGTCAGAAGATGCCATGACTGGTGCGGCGATCGGCATGGCTTTAGCTGGTTTGAAACCCATTCACGTTCACATCCGCATGGACTTCTTAATGTTGTCCATGAACCAGTTAATTAACATGGCCGCTAAGATGCACTATATGTACGGCGGACAAGTATCTGTACCACTGGTGGTACGAGCGATGATTGGCAAAAGCTGGGGACAGGGAGCGCAACATTCTCAAGGACTTTACTCCTTTTTTATGCACGTTCCCGGTCTCAAAGTCGTGGCCCCAACAACGCCCTATGATGCGAAAGGCTGTTTAATTGCTGCCATCCGCGACGGCAACCCAGTGATTTATGTTGAACACCGCATCCTGCACTTCCAAAAAGGGCCAGTGCCAGAGTCTGCTTATACGGTACTTCCGGGAAAGGCACGGATTACGGCTGTCGGCAAAGATATCACCTTAGTTGGCATTTCTTATATGCAAATTGAGTGCCTGCGGGCCCAACACTATTTGGAAGAAGTGGGCATTAGTGCTGAGGTAATTGACCCGATTTGGTTAAGTCCTTTGGATATTGATACTATTGCTGAATCAGTGCGTAAAACTGGCAAACTCTGCGTCGTAGATAGTGATTGGACAGCTTGCGGGGCGAGTGCTGAAATTATTGCCCAGGTAACGGAACGCTTGCAAGGGGTGCGCGAAGTGCGGGTGCGTCGCATGGGGTTTGCCCCCGTTACTTGCCCGACAACTCCTAGTTTGGAAGCGCATTTCTATCCTAATGGGCGCACGATTGCTGGTGCGGCCTACGAGCTAGTAAAAGGCAACAATGATTGGTTGCCGGTAGAGCGGGCGGATTTGAAAGATATTGAATTTAAGGGACCTTTTTAACGATGCAGAAAACACCAATGATGTCTGAAAAAAACCTGAAAATACCTTTGATGCAAAACAACATCACAAGGGCTGATTTAGATGCGGCGATCGCCTTTCTCCAGCAAGATGACCCGATTTTAACCCAATCTCAGCAGGTGCGAGCTTTTGAAAAAGAATGGTCAGAATGGCTCGGAGTCAAGTACAGCGTATTTGTCAATTCTGGTTCCTCAGCTAACCAGGTGACAATGTGCGCCCTGCGAGAGACTTACGGCGTAGGGGAAGTCATCGTGCCGACGCTGACGTGGGTATCGGATATCGCCTCAGTAATTCAAGCGGGTTTAAAGCCTGTATTTGTTGACATCAACCCCCGCACGCTGGGCATGGATATTGACCAGGTAATTGAGAAAATTACCCCGCAGACAAAAGCTGTATTTTTAACCCACGTCCTCGGTTACAATGCCCTAAACCAACGCTTGTTAGATGAGTTAGAGGCGCGGAACATTCCCCTGATTGAAGATGTCTGCGAGTCCTACGGGGCAACTTTTCAGGGGCGGAAATTGGGAGCGTTTGGGCTGATGTCTAATTTCTCCTTTTACTACGCTCATCACATGAGTACCATAGAAGGGGGCATGATTTGTACCAATGACAGCAACCTGTACCAAATGCTGCGGATGTTCCGGTCTCACGGTATGGTGCGGGAGTCAACTTCGGATGAGTTGAAGCAGTCTTATTACGATAAGCATCCTGACCTCAATCCCGACTTTATTTTTGCTTTTCCTGCCTATAATGTCAGGAGTACAGAAATTAATGCGGTGATTGGGCGATCGCAACTCAAGCGGCTGGATGACAACAATAAAATTAGAACTGAGAACTTGTTACTGTTCCTGCAAAACTTAGACCCTGACAAGTATGAGACTGATTTTGAAACCGAAGGTAGTTGCAATTATGCCTTTACGCTGATCTTGAAGCAGCCAGATACCGCGCTCCGCGACAAGGTGATGCAGGCACTTCGCGCACAAGGCGTTGAGTTTCGCAGGGGAACGGCGGGGGGAGGAAATCAGTTGCGTCAGCCTTATTTGAAAAAGCTTTTTGGTGAGGCTGATTTGGCTAACTTTACTAAAGTAGATCGCGTCCATTTTTACGGCTTTTACATTGGCAATTATCCGGGATTGGAAAAAGAGAAAATTCTGGAATTGTGTTCTCTTTTAAACAAACAGTAGTGTTAGTAAAGCAAAAATTGGAGGCAATAATGACTAGCGAAAAAAAGTTAGATTTGGTACTCGTTAACCCTGGGAATCGAGCCAAAATCTACCAGTCTCTCAGCTCTACCCTAGCTGCCGTCGAGCCACCTGTTTGGGCTGGCTTAATGGCAACTTTCGTTCGGAATCACGGGTTTTCAGTTAATATTATCGATGCTACTGCCGAGGAGTTAAGTCCTGCCGAAACGGCAGAGAAAATAGCTGAGTTAAACCCTGTTTTGACGGCTGTAGTTGTATATGGTCAACAACCCTCAGCATCTACCCAAGTAATGCCGGGAGCTAGTGCAGTTTGCACCGCAATCAAGGATATTTCACCGGATTTAAAGGTACTTTTAGTTGGTGGTCACGTCGCAGCTTTGCCCGATCGATCGCTCCGGGAAGAAGAAGCTGATTTTGTAGCAGCCGGGGAAGGGCTTTATACAATGCTGGAACTGCTGGCAGCCCTAAAATCTGACGCACCCGACTACAGCAAAGTGCGCGGTTTGTTGTATTGGGAAGGCAAGGAAGTTAAAGCAAATCCTCCCGCACCGCTGCTGATGAATGTAGAAGAAAAAATGCCCGGAATTGCCTGGGATTTGCTGCCGATGGAGAAGTATCGAGCGCACAATTGGCACTGTTTTGATGGCTTAGTGCGCGAACCTTATGCGGCTATTTACACAACTTTGGGCTGTCCTTTCCATTGCAGTTTCTGCTGCATCCAAGCACCGTTTAAGACTGGCGAGAAAGAGTTGGGATATAGGGACATTACCAATAGCTATCGCTTCTGGAGTCCAGAACACGTAATTTCCCAAATTGAGATTCTCGTGAATAAATACGGGGTGCGGAATATCAAATTTGCAGATGAGATGTTCGTGCTTAATCCCAAGCACGTTTTGGGTATCTGTGACTTGATTATTGAGCGGGGTTACGACCTTAATATCTGGGCTTACGCGCGGGTAGATACTGTCAGGGATGAGATGCTGGACAAACTGAAACGGGCTGGTTTTAATTGGCTGGCTTTTGGGATTGAAGCTGCGAGCGATCGCGTGCGGGATGACGTACAAAAAGGTGTTGGTCAAGAGGATATTTACAAAACCATTAAAAAAGTCAGGGAGGCTGGCATAAATGTAATTGGCAATTACATTTTCGGCTTGCCAGAAGATGATTTAGAAACGATGCAGGAGACCCTTGATTTAGCTCTCGATCTCAATTGCGAGTTTGCTAATTTTTACTCGACGATGGCTTATCCGGGTTCCCAATTGTACAATATGGCTCTTAAGGAAGGGTGGCAGTTGCCGGAAAGTTGGAGCGGTTATTCTCAGCATTCTGTAGACACCCTGCCTTTGCCTACTAAGTATTTGCCGGCTTCTGAGGTTTTACGCTTCCGAGATCGTGCTTTCCAGATATATTTTAATAGTCCGAAGTATCTGGAGATGATTACTCAGAAGTTTGGGCCGCAAACGGCTGCACATATTCGGGAGATGGCTTCTCACAAACTAGAACGGAAACTATTAGTGACTGTTTAGATAGTTTGCTCAATTACCTCATCTTCTTTGGGGAGATGAGGTAAATTGAGATATTTCATCAATGTCAATAAATGGCTATTTGTGGGTGGGGGCGGGTTTATTTAACCAGTCTGCAACCTTCAAAGCTATTGGTGAACCCGCCCCTACAGATTATTCAGAAGGGTGCAACCTCTCAGGTAAATTTACAGGTTTTCACCGGTCAGTATTTTTAAATAATTATCGTTATGATATCTTCTAATTTTTCTAGTACCGAGCAATATGATTTCGCCGTGATTGGTGGCGGAATTGTGGGATTATCGACAGCAATGGCTTTAGGTCATCGTTATCCAGCTGCCAAAATTTTAGTAATAGAAAAAGAGTCAAGTTGGGCTGCACACCAAACTGGAAATAATAGTGGGGTGATTCATTCCGGAATTTACTACAAACCAGGTAGTTTAAAAGCGAAATTGTGCCGGGAGGGGAATCATTTACTAATTGAATTCTGTCAAAAGCATGGGATTGATTATGAAATCTGCGGGAAGGTGATTGTAGCAACGAGTTCGGAAGAATTGCCTCTTTTAGAGAACCTTTACCAACGGGGTTTAGCTAATGGGTTGAATATTCAGAAAGTTACTGCTGAAGAAGTTAAGGAAATTGAGCCTCATGTCAGTTGTTTAGCGGGTATCCGAGTTGCAAGTACAGGAATTGCGAATTACAGGCAAGTTTGCCAAAAGTATGCTGAACTGGTTGCCAGTAGGGGTGGGGAACTTCGCCTATCTACTAAAGTAATGGCAATTGTGCCTACTTCGCAGGGTTATGTACTCGAAACGAGTCAAGGTTCCTTCCCAGCTAAGTTTATAGTTAATTGTGCCGGACTGTTTAGCGATCGCGTGGCAAAACTCGGTCGAGTTGACCCGCAAGTTCAGATTGTACCTTTCCGGGGAGAGTATTATGAATTGAGACCAGAAAAGCGTTACCTTGTCAAGCACTTGATTTATCCAGTTCCCAACCCTAATTTTCCTTTTTTGGGAGTTCACTTCACGCGCATGATTGACGGTAGTATCCACGCAGGTCCTAACGCTGTCCTTAGCCTCAAGCGAGAAGGCTACCAGAAAACGGACATCAATCTGCGCGACTTAGCTGAAGTTTTCACCTACCCTGGTTTCTGGAAATTAGCGGCTAAATATGCGGGAGTGGGTATGGAAGAAATGGTTCGCTCTTTCAGTAAAGCTGCTTTTGTGAGGAGTCTACAAAAGTTGATTCCTGAAGTGCAAGCTGATGATTTAGTTCCCACCCATGCAGGCGTTAGAGCCCAAGCCTTGACAAAGGAGGGTGGCTTAGTGGATGATTTTTTGTTAGTCAGAGGGGAGAAAGCAATTCATGTTTGCAATGCTCCTTCGCCTGCAGCTACTGCTTCTTTAGCGATTGGGGAGGCGATCGCCCAGCAAATCTCGCAAGGGTAGTAATTCTTACTCACAATCCGAGGAAGAATTAGTGCGCTAAAACTATGATTTAACTCAATCTTGGCAAGGAATGCCCCAAACCTGTAGCTACAGCGTTAGCCTCAGTCAAAATAACAATTTTTAGCTTTTGTTTGCATAAGTGATTAAATTACCTAATCTTGTTTGTGAAAAGCGGGTTAATTCAATTAAATGAGTCTATTGATTAGACCCGCTTACTCTTTCTTGCTGTAACTGGTTAATGATTTTAATAACTTCATCGTAAATTGCTTTCCAATCACATTCATAGTTCCGCGTAAAACAGATAGATTGATCTCCTTCTACAATATATTTCTTGAGAATGTTGATTGCTGACACACCATTTTCTCGGGGAGTTAAGCAAATCGAACCTTCCGGAAACCAGCCTGTATTTGAATGAAATACACCTGTTTTATTAGCGATAGTTGTGAAGATAGAACCAGCCCCTATCGGTGCTATAAATAAATCTATAGCATGAACCCAAGCTAAAGTTTCATGAATCAAGCATTCAACACCATTGTATGTATTGATATTTGAGGAGATATTATTTAATATTTTTTCCACGTTAGGTTTTTCTCTAGGATGTCCATCGAAAATTATTCCTAAATTTGGGTAATCTTTGTAGAGTTCATTTATAATGTTTGTAATTCCTTCTACTTCGGATAGCCATATTCTATGATGACTGCGAAGTGTAATCCACAAAAGAGGGAAGTGTTTTTTCGATTCTTCTATTGTACGCAAAAAGCTGGGAGTCGATTTGAGTCGGGCATAGTCATGTAGCCTATTAGCCAATTTCTCTTGAATACAACGAGAAGTTATATTAAATGCCATCCAATTATTTTTCAATATAGCCTTAAAAAGAGTATCTCTATCGTTTTCTTGTATAGGTACAAGAGTTTTGTTTATGTTATTGGATATTAATTCGGGGAAATAATCATTGATATCTATGAAACTATTATCGGCAACAGCAACTCCCTTTAATTGATGGTATTCACCACTCTCACATAAATCTTGAAGCCCTGAGAGGTCATTCCAAAAATAGTGACCTACGTTGTAAATAAAACCAGACAGACCAACTACTTCTTTGGGTTCATTGTTGGATACATAATACTTAAAGTCTTGCCAGTTAGCAACTATTTTACTTTTTAAATCATCTATACAAACTTTTAAATTGACAGGATAGTTCCGGAATTTGACGGCTAATTGTCTTTGTGGTAAATAAATACCTAACTTAATTTGAGGATGGCAGCTAGCCATGATTAAGTAGAATATTTCGCTACCTACGAATCTATAAATAGCTATCTGACAACCAAAATGGATGCCAGGCGAGCAAAGATAAAGTGATTGATTTGACCTAAGTATTCTACCAGATATAGGGCAAACAGAATAAATGTAGCCTGTTCTTAAGATACTTTGCTGAAAATTAGCAAATCCTAATGAGGCAAGGTGAATTTCATGGTCATCACTAAAATTGTTAATATAAATTTCTTCCAGGATGAGATTGTCCTGTTCCATTAATTTAAAATTTGACTGCGCATCACCAAAAGATTCCAAAGCTTGAGTATCTGCTTCAGTTAATGAGTAGAGGTTGATAATTGTAGGATCGCTATTTTGAGTGAAATATGTATAAGCCGTCGGCCACTGAATTTCTGTTTTGCAATAAGGACTCATCTCATCCATTGGGCCGAATTGATTTAATCCTTTCCATATATACTCGCAAACTTCACCAGTGCTAGGCTGTCTCTGCGGCGTTCTATGAAAAAAAACTAAAGCCTCGTCTATCAAACCTTGCTCAGCCAATTTTATACTCAATTGATGGTAAGCACCCGCATGGCTGGGATTGCGGTTAAACACTCGATCGTAGCAAGCAATCACCTCATCAAGTAAACCTTTCTGAACTAAGAGTGTGGCTAAATTAGAGCCAGCGTCTGCTTGTTCTGGTTGAATCTCTAAAGATTTTTGGTAGCATTTGAGCGATTCATCTAGGCGGTGTTGCTGGAGGAAAAGCATTCCCAAATTCAAGTATTCTGGTGCAGTTGGCTTCAGAAGCACAATCTGGTGAAAAGCTGCGATCGCCTCTTCTAGTTTCCCTTGCTGTGCTAGCTGTTCCCCCGCCCAGCGATAGGAGGTGATCGCTTTTTCTATCTCACCACATTGTGTCTGTGCTTCACCTAGTAGATAGTAAGCTCCTGCCAAATCTGGGGAAAGTTCAATCACACGCTGGTAAGCGACGATCGCCTCCTCCCACTTTTCTTCGCCAGCGAGAAGAGATCCCAACTCGTGATAAGCTTGACATAAGCTTGGGTTCAGAGCAACTGCTCGACGATAAGCCGCGATCGCTTCCTCTATCTGTTCCCCTCTCGCTAAAGCTTGAGCTAACTGCAACCAGACTTTCCAGTTATCTGGTTGAATCTGCAAAAAATTGTGATAGGACTCCAAGTTGTCTGGATTGAGTTCTATCATGTGGCGGTACGAGGCGATCGCTTCTGCTAAATCCGACTGAGTTCGCTGTCGCAGTGCATTTGCCAAGGCATGATGAATCCAATCAGTATCAGGGTTCAGATCGCTTGCACGGCGGTAGGCAGCGATCGCCTCATCCAGTTGACCCATTTTTGCTAAACAATTACCTAGCCCCACGTAAGTCCCAAAATGTTCGGGATTGAGTTCAATCCCTCTGCCAAACGCTTCGGCGGCTTCTTCCCACTTGTGCTGTTGAGCGAGGGCATCTCCTAAATGGTGGTAACTCCAAGAAAAATCCGGTTTGAGTTCGATCGCGCAGCGAAAAGCTGTGACAGCTTCATCCCATCGTCCCAGTTTGGCTAGAGCTTCCCCTAAGTGCTGGTGAAACCACGAGTTGGCGGGATTTAACTCGATCGCATGACAATAGGCGGCGATCGCATCTTCTAGTTTTCCCTCTTGCAGAAGTTGATTGCCTTTGTCGAATTCGGTCACAGCTTTTTGCGGGTTCATTTTTGCTAAGGTACTCGATCGCTATAAAATATTATGCCAGACTGAATGGGACGGGCACTCCAGCACCAGCTTGTTTATAATACCTCGTTTTGCCGGAACATCTTCAGATGGGTTGAAGTCTGGCATCCTTTGGAAGGCAACGGCTTGAGTTCACTGGGGGCGATCGGGCGAAACTTACCCTATGCAGTAGAATGGGATGCAAAAGCCCGATCGCAACGCCGATAAATTATGTTTGACAAAATTTTGTAGCGACAGATATCATTAACCCAACGATAGATGATTTTCTCAAATACAAGAAAGTGATTTAATTATGGAACAAGAGTATCCTACAGCCAATGATTGGTACAAAGCTCATCGACCGGAGTTAAAAAAATATCGGGGCGAGTGGATAGCTTATACTAATAAAGGAGTGATTAGTCACGATCGCGATTATCGAAAAATGAAGGATGCGATTCCGGTTGAGGTGCCTAATTTAAGTTATGTAATCGGTCGTATATATGAAAGCGAGTTTGTTGAACCAGTCAGGTTTTATCCTGTTAGAATGAGGGCATTAAAGGCTCATGATTGGCAGCCAAGATATGAACTGCATCTAACAGCTCAAAACTCCGCAAGAGTCGAAATGCTGGTGGATTCGGGAGCCGAACTCAGCTTAATTACCAAGCAGCTTGGTGAAGATTTGGGTTTGAGTAGAACTGCTAGAGAGATTATCAGTAAAGCTGAGGGAGTTGGCGGTAGTATCGAATATCTACTACGAGACATTGAAATGGAGTTGGATGGTCATATTTTTACGGCTCCTGTAGCTTGGGCACAAACGGATTTTTGTGAAGAGATTCTTTTAGGGAGAGAGGTAGTATTTGACTTGTTTGATATAGAATTTAAGCAAGCTGAGGAGACAATTATTTTTAAGCGGCGATCGCAGTGAACTGCCTCGATCTAGTTTAAGTTAGTTTTTTGTGTGCCGAGTCCAGTGCTGCACTCTAATGCACAAGTTAGGTTTTGAGTCAATAGCACAGGGGGAAATATTTAGGGTCAGCTCGACGGGTTAGAACTTGGGGGCGATCGACCATCTATAATACCTGGTGCGTGCGGGAACATCCTTAGAGGTCGGAAGTCTGATATGCTTGGAAAGGCGACGGCTTGAGTTTAGTAAGGGCGATCGGGTCAAAATTGCCATGACATTGTGAGAATTTTCTAAGCAACCATTAGACATTGACCGAATTTAAATTTCAGCCTAGAGAGGAAAAGGGTTGCAGACTCATTCTCTGAGATGTATATCATAGTAATATCTTGTCTCAGACCGAAGGGCAGTTAAAAAAATCCTATTGGGTTAGATTTGTGTTTATAAAGACAGGGGGTACAGTGGAATAAAAGTGGTAAAATGTTTCGTTGTTAGCTAGTAAAATCAGAATGAATCAAGATCCACCTTACGTCAACTTACCAGGAGCTTACAATTTGTTGGCTGATTCTGATATTCTATGTAATCAAAAGTCGCCACTGCTGCCTAAACGGTTCGTGACGCAAAAGATTGTGGCACTCGCTTATCGCCGCAATGCTTCAGAAAGTGATGGGAGGCAAAGTACAATATCTAGATGTTATGAATAAAGAAAGACTAGAAAATATTAAAGGTGATTTGGAGCGTTCCCAATTAAAGCTTAAGCAAATTGAAGATAAACTAGAACAATCGTCCCATACTAATCTTCCAAAAGCAGTCGATAGGATTGACCCAACGATCTATACAACAGAAATTCATTCATATAATGGATTATTGTTGTCCAACAAGGAATTTGAAACCGACCTGCATAGAGAGTCTGTTGGAGGAATGTGGGAGGAAATAGGTAAATTACAGTTGGATTTTATTTTAAACCAGGGATTAAAACCAGGGATGAAGCTTGTTGATATAGGGTGTGGATGTTTGAGAGGAGGAGTTCACTTTATTCGTTATCTCAATAGTGGGAATTACTACGGCATAGACATCAACTCTTCCCTGATAGATGCTGGATATCAACAAGAATTAGATGTGACAAGCCGAAAAAAACTGCCTAAAATAAATTTGCTAGTTAACGCTCACTTTGAATTATATTTATTAGGAGTAGAATTTGACTTCGCTCTAGCACAATCAGTGTTCACCCATCTTCCGCTGAATCATATTCGACGCTGCTTGTTTGAACTAGCTAAATGTGTTAAACAAGGAGGCAAGTTTTATGCAACGTTTTTCGAGTGTTCCTCAGAGTCAGTCTATACAGTGATAACACACCAACCAGGTGGAATAATCACATATATGGATTCAGATCCTTATCACTATCAGTTACAAGACTTTTTTTGGTGCATTAAAGGACTCCCGTGGACAATAACTTACATAGGTGATTGGAATCATCCCAGAGGTCAAAAGATGTTATTATTTACTAAAACCTAAAAAAAATTAATGACAGGAAAATTATCGATAACGCAAAATATCTTATATTGCCTACAATCATAGTTCAGGAATTTGTTGAAAAGTACCTTGGATTTGCAAAGTAAAGTTTACATAATAGGAGTTGAGACAGATGAACCATCATAATACAGCAAAATCCGACATCCTGGCGATAATCAGTATGCACCGTTCCGGTAGTTCCTTAACAGCTTCCTTACTGCAAAGTGGTGGCTTGCACATTGGACGCAACTTGATGGAGGGCGATGAAAAGAATATTAAGGGTTATTATGAAAATCTTGATTTTTATGATTTTCACAGAGCCGTTTTGGCTTCTCAAGGAGTAGATGAAAACGGCTGGACCTTACAGGAGCAAATAGAAGTAGAAGATCGTTTTAGAGAAGAAGCAAAAGAAATTGTCGATCGAGCTTCAGTTAGTGGCGTTTGGGGTTGGAAAGAACCTAGAACCACTCTTTTTTTAGAATTTTGGGCTGATTTGTTGCCGCAAGCCAACTTTTTGTTAATGTATCGATCGCCTTGGGAAGTCGTAGAATCTCTATATCGACAAAATCATGGCTTGTTTAAAACTCAGCCAGAATTAGCAGTCAAACTCTGGATGCACTACAATAAGAAAATTATCACGTTCTACAATCACTCATCCAGCCGCTGCCTTTTAGTCAACACAAAAACCCTCATTCAAAACCCCGCTGCATCCATAGAAGCAATCAACCAAAAATTCAAGCTTCATTTAGCCCCGCCGGATGCGAAAATTTATGACCCATCCTTATTTCGCAGTCAAGGATTAGATAGTTACAGGCCAAGTTTAATAGAGTCTCAGTTCCCCGAAGCTGTCAATTTATACCAAGAGCTAGATGCCAGAGCGTGGTTTCCAGAGAATACGCCAGACTTATCTTGGCGGGAACTAATTAAACCATCTCCCTATAGAGTTTGGGCTTTTCGAGATTGGGTGAATGTATGTAAGCTGGAAAAAGAAAATAAAAAACTGTGTTCTCAATTAGAACAATTAGAACAATCCCAGTCTCAACTGCAACAAACTGAAGGTTTATTAGAACAATCTCAGTCTCAACTGCAACAAACTGAGGGTTTATTAGAACAATCTCAGTCTCAACTGCATCAGACTCAGGCATTGTTATCAAATTTTCAGTCTCAACTGCAACAAACTGAGGGTTTATTAGAACAATCCCAATCTCAACTGCAACAAACTGAGGGTTTATTAGAACAATCCCAGCCTCAACTGCACCCGACTGAGGATTTATTAGAACAATCTCAATCTCAACTGCAACAAACTGAGGGTTTATTAGAACAATTTCAAGCTCTATTTTACCAAACTCAAGCAGAATTAGAAGCATCCCAATCTCACCTGCAACAAACTGAGGTTTTATTAGAACAATTTCAAGCTCAATTTTACCAAGCTCAAGTTGAATTAGAAGCATCCAAATCTCAACTGCAACATAGCCATAGAGAAATAGAACAGACTAAGTGCCAAGTGGACGAAACCGAGACTCTTTTAAAACAATCCCAATCTCAGTTGCAACAAACAGAGTCATCATTAGGAATATGTATGTCTCAGTTGTTGGAAACAAGGGCAGAACTGGAAATATCTCAAGGTCAACACCATGAAACTCAGAGAAAATTAAAGCGTTCGCAGTCCCAACATCACAAAATTCAAGAAGAACTGGAACAATCCCAGTCTCAACAACATCAAACAGAAGCATTATTAGAAGAGTACGAGTCTCAGTTGCATCACACTCAACAGGAACTAGAACAATTGCAGTCTCAATACCATCAGACAGAAGCATTATTGGAAGAGTACGAGTCTCAGTTGTATCAGACTCAACAAGAACTGGAACAATCTCAATCTCAACAACAAAAGTACGAGTCTCAGTTGAATCAGG
>JAUBOG010000001.1:0-19660 GCA_036700105.1 Microcoleus occultus BM001215583 | reverse complement strand
CTCAATCTCAACAACAAAAGTACGAGTCTCAGTTGAATCAGGCTCAACAGGAACTCGAACAATCCCAGTCTCAACACCATCAGAAAGAAGCATTATTGGAAGAGTACCAGTCTCTGTTGCATCACACTCAACAGGAACTCGAACAATCCCAGTCTCAACACCATCAGAAAGAAGCATTATTGGAGGAGTACCAGTCTCACATCCAGCATCTACAAATAGATTTGGAGAGCAAGGTTTCTCAACTTGGCAACACGCAGAGACAACTAGAGGGTTCTTACCATAAAATGCAGCAATTTCAGTCTCAAATAAATCGATTGGAGTTTCAGCAAGCCATAGCCATTAACACTAAGGGAGAGAGTAATAGCCAGTACGAACTCTTAGTGTCAGAGGCGTGGTATGCTTATCATACGGGCGCTATGACCGAGATGCAAGACAGCCTAAAACAATCCTTGAAATGTTCGCCTTTCTCACCCACAGATACAGTCAGTAACTGGTTAGAGAGGTTTACTAAATTGTCAGAACATAAAGGTCATAATTTGGACACTTTTGGGCTGACTAACTTAGCCGAGTGGAAACAGTTAATGCGTTTGGTGACAAGCGTTAAATCGGTAGCAGTCAAGTCTTAAAAAAAAATCAGCATCAACCCAGTACAGGAGCTTAAAACGTGACTAACTTATCATTGTCGTCAGCCGTAGAATTAATCTCAGTCCATCTTCCTAAAACAGCCGGAACAACGTTTGGGCAAAAAATTTTACCGCAGATTTATCAGCGAGATAAAATTTTATATGACTCTCATTCTTTACCCATAGAAACTCTCATACAAGAAGGCAAGTTTACAACAAAAACTAGAGCAATTCATGGTCATTTTCCGGCCAAAAAGTATCGGGAATATTGCCCGAATGCGAAAATGGTGATTTGGCTAAGGAACCCTATTCTTTTATTGATTTCTGCATATTATTTTTTGTCTAGCTTTACTGATAATTTTTTTGATAAAAATCATCAATATGTAGTGGAAAATAAACTTACTTTTTCAGATTTTATCAATCAGCCTTTTATAGATAACACTGCCTCTAACTACTTTGCTAATGAAAGGAAATTAACTGATTTTTACTTTGTAGGCATTCAAGAATTTTTCAGAGAGGACTTAAACGATCTGAAAAATATGTTGGGTTGGCCAACTCTTAAAGTTAGCGTAGCTAATCGAAATTTTTTTGATAATTACCAAACTAAGGTGATGGATATTTTAAATAATCCATCTTTGGTTAAAAAGATACTTTCTATCCAAAGTGCAGATATGGAACTGTATCAAGAAGCCTTAAGCCTGAGATATCAACGGAAAGGGCTATCAAGTTGTATAGAAATGTACGAACTCTCCTTAAAAGAATCACAGTCACGATTGATGAGATACAATTCGTTTAAGGAACTGAAATTAAATAATTGCAGCGATTTGGGTAGTGAACAGGAGGTAAATGCTCCATAATTAAGGCCGGCCTGTTTCATTCTAGAGACTTACACCCTTAAATTCCTTCATTGCCTTTAAAATGAAGATTGATGCCTTAAACAGTTGAGAGTTAGTCGATCGTAAAATAACCTACAAAAGGAAAAAATTAAGGATTATGACTGAACACACTTTAATTCAAATTCAAGAAGTTGTGAATTTGTCTGTAAACGATCCAGAATTGTTATGGGGGTTTAATATCGACACTCCAAACACTTCATACAAAACAGATAAATATGAAGTTTTGTTCGCTGGTTGGATACTCGGTAAAAAGGCCCACGTAGTATCAATCGAGGTAATTAGCAGTGGTAGGGTAATACACACGATTGCTGTCGATAATCCACGTCCAGATGTTGCTAAAACTTATGCCGAGGCATCCGAGGCTGACACCTGTGGTTTTTTCGCACAAGTAACAGTCAGTGAAATGCCGACAGAAGTTGAGTTAAATCTCCAAGCTGTGTTTTCAGATCGAAGTCGTTTGCCAATCGGAATGGTGAAATTTCAAAAGAAACTTCCATTCCTAGAGCAGGTTAAGGCAGATTTGGAGCGATCGCGGCTGAAATTACGGCAGGCTCAGGAAGACCTCCAACGGGCCAGCCACAAGTTGGTGAGAGCTGAAACAGGCGTCCCGCCAAGAAACCCAGACATTTCACTTTTTCAATATGCTGCTAAGTTGAGCGACAAAGAATGGTTTGAAATCTTGGTTAAAAGCATTCAGACTCCGGTGATAGACGGTATACAAATGCCCGGTTTTCCACCGGATAACATTCAAAAGAATTTTGTTGGCTCGTCAGGTGAGGGCGCTCTTAAAGAAGCTTTTAAGTTTTATTCTGAAGTTAAGAGCTACGCCACCAAGTTGGGGAACTCGCTAACACCAGACAGTCAGATTCTCGATTTCGGTTGCGGTTGGGGGCGGTTTATTCGATTCTTCTTAAAGGATGTCGTACCTGAAAACATCTATGGAATTGATGTCGATCCAGAAATGGTTGACATCTGTCGCCAAACAGTGAGGTACGGAAACTACAGCACAGTCAAGCCACAACCTCCTGCGGGGTTTGCTGACAACACTTTTGACATTATTTATGCTTACTCAGTCTTCTCACATCTATCAGAAGCAGTGCATATCCAATGGGTAGAGGAGTTATCAAAAATACTTAAGCCCGGGGGGTTCCTTATCGCTACCACTCACTCCCGCAATTTCATCGAATTTTGCCGTTCATTGAGGGGACAAACTAATGATTTTGGTTGGCATAAAGCGCTGGCAAATTCCTTTATAGATACAGAACAAGCTTTAGCTGATTATGATACTGGTAAGTTTTTGTATAGCCCCACAGGTGGCGGAAGTGTACGAGATGCCTCTTTTTACGGAGAGGCAGTAATTTCTCCATCTTACGTCAAGCGGGAGTGGACTAAATATTTGAGTTTCCACGATTTTGTGGACGATCCGCAGCGGTGCAACCAAGCAATCATATTCATGCACAAGCCTCTTTAAATAACAGTTTCTTTTATGAAAGGAAGCACAGGTCAGAATTCTATATTTTTTTGCTAATCAAAACTTCGATTAGTTCTGCTTTGATTCCTAGAAATAAATTGTCAATGTAAACAGTTGTTGTGTAGAGTCCGCTGTGTTTGAGGATAAAGTCACAGATATCATACCCCCAATACATTGTCACCAGTGACCCTTGGTTGTCTACGGGGTTGCCATGATAGTCATGATTGCCTAAAACGATCACGTTTCCCTCTCGATCTTTTTTAGCGTTAATTAGAGAAGCTTTCTCTTTGTTAACTAAAGGAACTGTGAATATATGCGCCCCTCCTTTTTTTAAAGTTCTGGCTATTTCTGAAAATGCAAGACCTGGATTAAAAATGTGTTCCATGACATCTTGTGTAACAACTAAATCAAAACTTTCATCATGAAAAGTCTGATTTTCTAAATCTTCATTTCTCCATCCGAGGGGGTGCATCTGACCGAAAGCAAAATTTGAAAAATACTGCGTACCGATGTAATTTTTGCAGTTGTTTTTTAGTTTTAAACTGGCTCCTCTACTGGCCGGTGAAGATTCATGTATATTTAATTCCCGCCAATTGGGATAAAATTTTTCTATGCAATACATTAAAGCTCTCTCTCTGGGAATAGAACCGCAATTGTTACAAAGGTAGTGGTCTCTCAGCCAATCATTCTCAGAAAAGAAGGTAACATGGCTATCACATACAACACAGTGTCCTTGATTGTTAATGACGTACGGCATTTTTAAAAGTCCAGGTAGGGGTTTTTAATTTTAGTGACGAGGTTTTGCCAAGCTTTTAATTGTGTCAATAAAAATTCTTGAAAGGCTTTAAATGAGGCAAAGCATCCATGAATAACTCAAAAAAACCAGGCCAGTTCAAGGGAGAAGGAGCAATGGGATTAGGAGTCCAGTCATAGTGAACTTGTGAAAAAAAGTTTACGAGCAAGCTAGCTAATTCTTGCTGACTGATAGTCGGACCCAAAGACTCGAAAGTGTTTTTTCCGTGAAAGCGATAGTAATAGAGGTCTTGTTCTAAATAAAACGGTTCAGTGTGTACTAGAGAACGCAATATAAAATCCCAGTCATGGCAATAGGGATGAGTGCCAAACTCACCAACGCGGTTAAAAAGCGATCGCGTAAAAGCAAAGTTTCCTGTAGAAATAGCTACATTAGCCGACAGTAAAGCAAATCCTACCGAAGGGAATTTATGGCTTTTGATGTTTTTTTGAAATGCAGAGTACACTCCTGCTGTTGGGTGAGAATCAGTAACGATATTATCGCTACCATCTACATATTGCACCCTACTAAAGACAAAATCATGACCGCCTTGCTGCATTTCATTGACTATGAGTTTTAGACGCTCTGGGTGGTACATATCGTCTGAATTCAAGATAGCTATAATATCTCCCTTAGCTTTGCTAATGCCATAATTGATAGCAGCATGAGCTCCCTGATTGTTGGCAAAGCAGTGAAATTGAGTAGGATAAGGAAATCTTGACTGGCAATTCTTCCTTTGAATTAACCGCTCTATTTCCTTAGCTGAGCCATCGGGAGAGCAGTCATCGATAATCACTACTTCAATATTTTTGTAGGTCTGAGATGCTACCGAGTCCAAGCATCGCTCAATATACTTTTCGTGCTTGTAGCATGGAATAATGACAGAAACTAATGCACTTTCATCCATAGGATTCAATTCTCAGATTTTTCCATGACTTTCTATTAACTCAAAAAGCTGTCAATCACCACCAATATAAGACTCAATGATTGTGTTGCGGTATGGGCTTCAGGAAATTAGTTATATCTTCAATTAACTGCTCTTTAGCTTCTATTTTCTTTGCCAACTGATCCAGCAACACTTCTTGATGGAGGCTCATATTTTCCTCATCAAAAAGTCTGAGTAAATTAATGATTGTTTTGACTGCATCAAGTTGAGGATCGAGAGAGCCATTTATTTCGTAAAACATCTCCTGTTTTTGCAGATAATTAAAAGCCGATTCTAAATGCAGTTTAGCTAGCGGAAAATAATTTCCATCTTTCAAAATGGCTTGGAGGTTTAAATCAACTTCTGATGGCAACTTCGCAACTTCTAATGCAGCTAAAAAGCCGCAGCGATCGCCACCAGGCCCAGAATGGACTTGAGCCACATCCTGCCGCTCCATATCAACAGGGATTTGCACGATCGATCTCCCATGCAATAAAAGCTCCACAGCCACCGCCGGAGAAGTTTTCGGTAAAACCCAGCCTTTGATAGTCAGAGCAGTATCATTCAAAGTATCTCGTGATGGCGATTCCAAATTCCACCACAAATCAGATTCGTTATCGCAGTACGTGACTTCAGAAACTACCACTGATTCCTGCAAAATTTGGCACAGAGCTTGCAATGAACGATTTTTGCCGATCGTTCTCATCTCTAGCTCATCCAATAGTTGATGGATGCAGTCAATGCTTTTGCCAGGAAGATGCCGCAGCAACTCAATAGTTGTCCTCCAACTGTGGGTGCCGTGAAGAGCTTTATAAGTTGTGCTCAAATAACCGTGTCCATACTTTTGATCTGGCTCTAAATGAGCACCCTCAGCCCATTCATTCCACGCATTGATAAAGACTAGCCTTTCATCTCCTGAGTACCTTTGCTTTACCTTTTCTATAGAGCCGCGCAGCCAAATTTCATAAGCATCGGGATGCGAATCGAGGAAAGCATGGGCTACTGTTTTTCTCCTAGCAGTATTGTCCCACGAAGTCATCACGGCTGGAAATAGTTTGTAGGAGGGCAAATTATTAGCTGTGTTTTTAATAGCTGTATCCCTGTAGTCATAAAATTTGCCCGAAAAATTTGGTACTGCCGTTTGCGGTGCTGCGATTTCCCTTGCAGTAATTCCGTGTGGGGGAAACTGCACAGCAGAATCAAAGCCTAATGTTTTGGGGTCTACGAAACTTGAATTAAAAGTCGCAGCGAGGCTGAGGTGGACTTCTCCCACGCCTCGCTGCCTAAAGACTTTTCTCCACTCTTCGGTAGTGCGGAGGGGATGGGGGAGAATGTCGCTGCGGTAAATTATTAGTAATGGCGCTCCATTGATGCGAATGTAGCGATCGTCTAACAAAATGTGAACAATGCTTTCGGCAAAAGCTTGATTGCTTTCTAGGGAATGCTCTTGAGCCATTAAAACTTCATGATCCGCTCCGTCCCAACGCCTTGTCCAATTTTCATTTGCCCAACAAATACAGAATGGAAAATCAGGCTTTTTACTGGATATCACTTCATCAATTGGGAGGTGCAATAACCGCTTGCCCGCAAACCAATAATAGTAATAACAGAAGCCATAAATGCCGTATCTTTTAGCTAGCTGCGCTTGGGCTTCCCTGACTTCTGGCAATCGGAGGTCGTAAAATCCTAAGTCAGCGGGCAAGTGCGGTTGATAGTGTCCTTCAAATAGAGGTTGAGCTTTGGTAACGTTTGTCCATTCTGTAAAGCCTTTTCCCCACCAAAGATCGTTTTCTGGGATGGTATGGAATTGAGGGAGATAGTAGGCTATGAGGCGGACATCGCTGGTTTTTGAGTCGGAATTTTGATTGACTTCGGAGCTTAATATATTTGGGATGCTGACTTTTTTTTGAACCGTAATTTGAGCCGAGCCACCCTTCGACAAGCTATATTTTGTCCTCTTATATGCTTCGATTACTTTACTCAGGGCTAGCCAAGGGTAGTCTGGGGATTTTTGTTCTAGTTGGAGGGACATTAGGAAAAATCCAACGGCTCCTTCATATTGATTTTGTTGGATTAAAAATTCTCCCAACTCTCGGTAGACGTAATTTGCTTCAGGATGTAATTGAAGCGCTTGTTGATAGCTAGCTGCTGCTTCTCGCCACTGTTGCTTTTGTGCTAAAGCTTCACCTAGGTGTTGGTATGTTTCCGGTGGCTGGGTGCGAAGTTCTATCGATCGGCGGTACAGGGATATTGCTTCGTCCCAAGCTTGCAATGCGAGCATTGCATCCCCTAAATGACAGTTCACCACATCCGAATTAGGAGCAATTTCCAGCGCTCTGCGATAGACAGAAACCGCCTCATCATAACGCTCCGACTGATATAGAGCCAACCCCAAATGCTCCTGAGCTTCCAGGGAATTCGGATCGAACTCAACCGACTTGCGATAAGAGCCCACAGCTTGCTCCCACCTTTGCAGTTTCGCCAAAGCATCGCCCAAATGCTGGTAAACCACTGCCGCATCCGGTACGATATCAAGCGCTTTCCGATAGCAAGCGATCGCCTCCTCCCACCGATGCACACTCGCTAAAGCGTGTCCTAAATGGTGGTGAACACTCGCCGACTCTGGTTCTAACTCGCTTGCCTTTTTGTATGCGGCGATCGCTTCCTCTAATTTTCCTTGTGCTACAAAAATCATTCCTAATTTATAGTGAGACCAGTAGTAGTTTGGGTTGAGTTTAATTGACTTGCAGTAAGCGTTAGCCGCTTCCTCCCACTGGTCTTTTCCGTGCAACGCTTCTGCTAATTTTTGGTACAGTTCCCACTCGCCGGGATTCAATGCGATCGCATGACGCAAACAATCAATCCCTTCATCAACCCGTCCCAATTTTGCCAAAGCCTCCCACAAATTTTGGTAAGGCAAAGCCGATTCCGAGTCAAGCTCGATCGCATGACGCAAACAACTTACAGATTCATCCAGTTGACCTTGCAAGCACAAAGCCTTACCCAAACTATTATAAAACTCATAAAAATCTGGATCTGTCTCCACAGCGCGCCGATACGATGCCACCGCAGCCTCCAAATTTCCCTGCTGTTCCAGCACTTCCCCCAAATTATGCCAAGACCAAGCCGAATTTGGGCTGAGTTCGCAAGCTTGGCGGTAACAACCTTCAGCTTCGTCCCACTTGCCCATTTTTGCCAAAACTTCCCCCAAATTATGGTAATACCAAGAGAAATTTGGGTTGATTTCAGTGCAGAGGTAGTAGGCGGCGGCAGCTTCCTCCCACTTCCCCGACTGTTTTAATAAGTTACCTCGGTTAAAATAAGTAGAAACTGTTTCTGGATTTTCTTTGAATAAGCTAGTCATATCTTTGGGGTTGAGTTATTTAACTATAGTGTTTAGCTGTTTTATACACCAACAAAAATTCCTTGACTTATGTAGTTTTTCAAAAAGTAAAGAAATATTCAGGGCAATTCAGTAATCTTATTTTGAGTCAATAATTCCTCAAAACACACCAATGCTAACGGTGCCCGACTTCCATCTTCAAGCACAACCTGTAAAAGTAGTTCAGCTTCGTGCGGCATTTCGATTAACTCCACTTCTGCCCAAAAACCACTGTTTTCAGCCCAAGATGAATTTCCATGAACTTGACCCACATCCGGTCGATGTAGACCAACAGGAATTTCCCGGATAGTTTGACCACAACATATTAACTCGATTTTGGTAACAGGACACTTTTTCCCGATCGCCCAGCCACCAAAATAAATTGTACTAGCATTCAACTGTACTCCTGCCTTGGGCGCATCTAGAGCATAGACAGACAATAGTTTTGAATGCTGTTTAGGCTCGTAAACATGAATTTTTATACTGGAGAAAACCCTTAAACTATAATCGTCTCTAGTCCTCGTCAAATTAATATTATAGCAAGGATCGCAATCAATAATCTCTTTCCACCTTAGCTTCATAGTCTCGTGTTCCCGCATGAAGCGACTCTGTTTTTCAGCAGTATTTTCTATACCCCTACTCTTCGATTCGTAATGATATAGAACAACATGAGGTAGATAAATATTTCGGTAGCCCCGTCGGAGCATTTCCAGGCACAAATCGACATCATTAAATGCCACAGCTAATTGTTCGTCAAATCCGCCTATTTTTTCAAACACCTCTCGACGACACATCAAACAAGCCCCTGTAACCGCTGAGTAATTATTTGCAGATGCAATCTGACCGTAATACCCGGGAGCGGTAGTATCAAAATGCCTGTGGCTATGATCTGCTATACTCCGCAGTCCCAATACCACTCCTGCGTGCTGAATTGTATTGTCTGGGTACAACAACTTAGCACCTACAGCGCCAATTCTTGGTTTTTGAGCTTGCTCAACCATTGCCTCAATCCAATCTGAAGTAATGACTTCTGTATCATTATTCAAAAATAAAATATAATCCCCTTGAGCTTGAGCTACAGCGTAATTGTTAATTCGAGAAAAATTGAAGGGAATATTTAACTCGTAACACTTAAAGCGAGTAGGTTCTTTTCTTTTCCATTTGGAAATTACTGCTGCTGCTTCTGCTTCGTCACTACCATTGTCGATCACCATTACTTCATAGTTTGGATAAGTAGTTTTTTCAAAGATAGATTTAAGACACCGTTCCAGGAAACTCCCTAGGTTTCTTGTCGGAATAATAATACTGACCAGCTTGAAATCTGCTATGTGATAGCGAATAATATGAGTACCTGGTAACTCAGGCACACTGATGATGCTGGTAAATTTTTCTTTGCGCCGTTGCAGTGCATCTTCCAGAGCTTTTTGTGTTGCTTCGTCAGTATTCTTAGTGCTATACATCCTCTCAGCAGGGTTCTTTGGTATTCTCCCGTGGTAAAGAATTTTGGGAATATGAAAAATTTTATTAGTTTTCTCAGTTAATCTGAGGGCTAAGTCATAATCGTGGCTGCCTTCATAACCGACTCGAAACCCACCAACTTCATTGACTAAAGCGCAGCGATAAGTTGCTAGACGGCCAACGTACATCCGCGAGAGAAACGAGTCAGGACACCAATCAGGCTTGAAAAATGGGTCAGTTAGCTTGCCTTCTCCGTCTAATTTATCTTCATCTGAATATATCAAATCGGCTTCAGGATGCTGTTTTAGCATGGAAACCACCTCATAAAGCGCCTCCTGTGCCAGAAGGTCATCGTGGTCTAATAACAGTAAAAATTGTCCTGTTACGGAGGCTAAAGCCGAATTTAGACAAGCAGAAATTTGACCCTTTTCACTTCTAAATACAAGCTTAATCCGAGAGTCTTTAGCAGCATATTCTTCTAAAACTGGCTTAACGTAAGACCTGGTTGAAGCATCATCAGCTATACTTAGTTCCCAGTGCGGATAAACCTGATTAATTACCGATTCAATAGATTCTCGCAGCAAAGATTCAGGCGGGTTATAAATCGGCATCAGAATGCTACATAGAGGCTCAGCCTCTAATTTTTTAGCCCCGCCCGACATCCGGCGCAAATCATCTCCTGTAGGCACGTTTTGCTTCTGCCAGCGATCGTAAGGGTTTTCTAGAGGTAAGGGTGTTGAGGATGTTATTTCCTTGACTTTACTGTAAAAAACGTTCTCTTGCTCTAGCTGCCTTTCGCCGTTAACAGCGCGACCGCTTTTTCCCGCCCCCTTAACTACCCCCTTTTTTTTTAAGACTTCATCTAACAGCCCAGAAATAGCCTCGTCACCCGGCCGAATCTGCAACGCCATCTGATAAAAGACGATCGCCCCATCCGGCCAACTGTGCCGCACCAAAGCATTCGCCAACTCAACATAAAGGTCAGCATCATTCGGCGAAATCTCCAGCGCCTTGTGATAAAGTTGCACATCTTCGGGATTCTCCTGAATCGCCTTTTTATACAAACGCATCGCCTCCTGCAAATCCCACTGCGATCGCATCCTCAAAGCATCAGCCAACTTTTGCGAAATCCACGGCAAATCCGGCTGAATTTCCACAGCGCGGCGGTAAGATGCGATCGACTCATCCCACCGTTCCAGCTTCTCAAAAGCCGTCCCCATGTTGTAATAAGTCCACGCAAAATCGTGATTCAACTCGGCCGCGCGCCGGTAAACACCGATCGCCTCGTCCCACCTTTCCAGTTCTAGCAGCACGTCGCCTAACTTGCTGTGCGACCAGAAGAAATTCGGATTGATTTCGTTAGCGCGCCGGTACGCAACCACCGCCTCATCCCAGCGTTCCAAATTCACCAGCGCTTCGGCTAAATTGTTGTGCGCCCAAAAATGGTCGGGATTGAGTTCGATCGACCTTTGGTAAGCCGAAATCGCCTCATCCCACCGTTCCAATTTAATCAGCGCGTCTGCTAAATAGTTGTGCGACCAGCTAAAATCGGGATTTAATGCTGTTGCTTTGCTGTAAGCCTCTACAGCTTCTTCCCAGCGTTCCAGCTTCAGCAGCACATCGGCTAAATTGTTGTGAGACCAGCTAAAATCTGGATTTAATTCGATCGCCTTTCGGTAAGCATTTACAGATTCCTCCCAGCGTTCCAACTTAACCAGCGACTCGGCTAAATTGTTGTGCGACCAAGAAAGATCGGGATTATTTCTAATAGCATTGCTGTAAGCTTCTACCGCTGCTTCCCACTGTTCTTGACTCTTAAGAATTTCGCCCAATTCGTGATAAGCTGCGCCTGCATTTGGATTCAATTCAACTGCGCGCCGGTAACAGTCAATTCCTTGATTTACCTTACCTTGCTCGATTAAAGTTTTAGCTAAATTTTCGTGTTCCTCGGCAGTTCCGGATTTCGGGTCGATCGCAAATGCTCGGTACAAAGCCTCGGCCGCCGCCTCCGACTTACCTAACTGCGCCAACAATTTGGCAAAATTGCGGAAAGCGCCGCCAAAATCCGGCTTCAGGGCGATCGCCTTTTCGTAAGCAGAAACTGCTTGCTGCCACTGTTCCTGCTGCGCGCAAATGCTGCCGTAATTAGCATAAGCTTCGGCAAAATTCGGGTTAATTTCTATTGCTTTGACATAGCAACTTTTAGCTTCATCAATTTTGCCAACCGCTTGCAGGGCGTTGCCCAGCATTTTGTAGAGAGGCGCTTCCGGCTTAATTTGCAGCGCTTTTTTGCAAGCAGAAATTGCCTGTTCCATTTTGCCCTGAGCAAAATAGCCTTCTGCGAGTATTTTGTATGCTTCTGGATCTTCTATATTAATTGTAGGATTAACTGCCGGCTTGACTGGCGGCTTGACTGCGGTTGCTGCGGGCTGCTGTTTAACTGCACCGTTTGTCGCCGTTGCACCCGCCAATGTTTGCTGTCCCTCGCTGCCGTTTCTGGCATTAGCGGCGTTTAGTTCGATCGCCTTGCGATAATATGGAGTCGCTTCCTCTAACTTGCCTTGTTTTTTGAGCGCTTCGCCCAAATTTTGGTAAGCCTGCGCCAGATTGGGATTTAATTTTATGGCGCGATCGTAACAGGCGATCGCCTCCGGGAATTTTTCTTGACGGAACAAAGCGTCGCCCAGGTTCAAGTGTTCTGCAGGCGCTACTTTTTCCGGTTCCAAACTATATGCTTGATACCAGCACTGCTGGGCTTCGGCCCCTTTGCCAATTTGTCCGAATACTTTTGCCAAATTCCGGTAAACTCCCGCGAAATTCGGCTTGATCGCGATCGCCCTTTGGTAAAATTCGATCGCCTCCGACCATTTTTCCTGCTGCGCGCAAATGCTGCCCAAATTCGCGTATACTTCCGCAAAATTCGGTTCTATTTCAATCGCTTTAGCGTACCAGTGCCGCGCCTCTTCCATCCTGCCTTGGGCTTGCAGCGCGTTGCCCAAAGTCTTGTAAGCCGGTGCAAAATTGGGGTAAAGTTTCAAAGCTTGCTCGCAGGAGGCGATGGCTTCTTCTAATTTTCCTTGGGATAAGTATGTTTCTCCCTGTTGGTTAAATTGAACCGCTGTTGATTCTGTATTGACTGTTGATGGCATAGGGGCGGCGGCTCCAGAAGCAGCAATTAAATAGGGGTAGTCTAAACGTTTCACAATTATAGTCGGGTTTGACACTAACAGTAGCAGGCTTGTTCCCCCAATTCTTAATTTTTTTGACTGACGGTGCTGGGGAGAAACCCGGATTCTCGGCGGGTTTTTTAATTTTGCTGCTAAATATAGCGCCGGACAGGGCCGTGCCGTTTTCCTACCAAAATACGGGTTCCGGCCGTGCCGTTTTCCTAATACAGGATACGGCAGTGCCGTCTCCCTACAAACATACAGGTCGATCGCCCCTTTTGCAAACAAATGCAAACACCAGTCTCAAAAAAATTATTGCAAACGGCGCAAAATGTGCGATCGAACCCTGCGCGAGAATAGCCTTTTTAGCAAAAAACGATCGCCCTTTTTGGAGAAAGCGATCGCCTAGATGTCAACTGTTAGTTAGCAAATCTTATCAATTAGCGATCAAGCTGCGGCTGCTGCTTCTTCTGCTTCTTCTTCAGGGCTGGCTTTAGTTCCCAGCACGGTAACAACCACCTGACTCGGGTCGCCGAGAGCTTCTGCTCCCGGAGGTAAAACTAATTCGTGAATGTGCAGCGCATCCCCTACCTTCAAATTAGAAATATCTACTTCAATTGCTTCGGGAATGCTATCAGGTTTGCACTTAACTGCGATTTGCGTCAGCACAGTTTCCAACATACCGGATTCTAACTTGACGCCGACAGCTTCGCCGACAAAACGCAATGACAATTCAACTTCCAGGCTGTCTTGAGTTGCCACGGAGAAAAAGCTCAGGTGGTAAGGATAGCCTTTCCAAGGATGAACTTGAACTTCCCGCAGCAAGGTTTTTCCGCTCCAAGAGAGCTCGGGAATGCTGAGGTCAATTAGGGCATTGTTGACTACGTGTTTTTTGAGCAGTTGTTCAACTGTTTTGGCTTTGATGGTAAGGGAAATGGATTCAGAGCCTTTGTGTCCGTAGAGGACGGCGGGAATCATTCCAGAGCGGCGGAGGGCGTTAGGTTTGCTGCCTTCTGCCCGCTTTTGACATTCTACTGCGAGTTCCATTTTCTGACTTTCTGTTGATTGTTTTCACATTTTACCAGAATTGTGATATTGCGATCGAACATTAATCAGACTCAGGTCAACGGTCACACTTTAACTAGCTTGTATGGTGCGTCAGTATTGAGTTTATGACAAAAAATTTAGGTCTTATCAACTGACGCACCCTACGAATTGAACCAGTTGCGCAAGTCCCGATTAAATTCGCTGGAGGTATTGATAATTTTCGTTTTCCACACACTTCAGCAATTCCAGCATTTTTCTCAAACGGTATGTTCCGGCTTGATACTCTTCTTTTGAAGGGGAATCACCAAGCTTAGTCAGAACTGCATCGCTTTCACTGATGATTGCTTCGCTGAACATTTTCTTGAACAGAGGAGCGAATATCTTGATTTAATTTAACTAGAGGCAGAATTACATTTTCTTCATCTAGGTAAATTTTGGTGTCGATTGATTCCCCGCCTATTTTGGAAAAATCAGATTTTGCCAACCACTCGTAAGTAGTTGCTGTGATTCTTACACTATCGGAGGGTTCACCATTGGCTGAATAAAAACTGATGTCAAACATTGGGATTACTCCTTCTCGCAAACATCCAGAAACTCATTCAAAGGACTCGCTGAAGATACTGATAATTTTCGTTTTCAACACATTTTAGCAAGTCCAGCAATTTCCTCAAACGGTAGGTTGCTGCTTGATATTCTTCTTTGAGAGGGGAATCTCCCAGCTTGGTGAGGACGGTATCGCTTTCGCAGATAATTGCATCTCGGAAAAATTTTCTGAGCTTCTGGCGAATATCTCGATCTAACTCAACTACAGGCAGCTTCTCCTCTTCTTCATCTATCAAAATATTTCTGGGAACAGATTTGCCAATTTTGGAAAATTCTGATTTTGCCAACCACTCGTAAACCTCTTCAGACATTTCGACATAGTGTGGTGACAGTTCTGTTTTAAATGCATAAAAAATAAAATCTAACATTAGCTTTCCTCTTGACCTTCCTGATTTAACAACTTACTTTCGGGAAATTTTTCTACCCAAGCTATATCTGCTTTGTCAAATACAGCTTTAGCAGGCTTAGTAATTCCTCCTGTGGTAATAACTCCAATCACAGTTCCTTTTTGACATATTTCGTTAGCTTTTGTGGAATCTATTTTTTTGTTTTTCCAGGCTTTGATTTCAATATGCGGTTCATTCATTATTATTTATACTTTTGATTATTTTGATAAATTAATCATTAAATTCGGTCTGGAAATTACGGAGTAGCTGTTTAACTCGCGGAACATTCTGCTGGTTGACTATCAAAATATCACCTTTGGGATTGTTTCCGGTTGTTTTTTTGGCTTGTATTCCTTCTTTGCTTAACTCCATTATAAGCCATCCAATCATATCTCTGTGAACTTCTAGCCGTGCTATCAGCTCATCCTCGTCAGTCATTTACTTGACTCCCTGTAAAGAAGGATACACTTGACCTCGCCGTGGGTCAAGTGCACTAAATCTGCTGGAACCTTGAGCTAGGTCGATCGCGGCGAGACTGGCAAAAGCTTTGAGTATGATTGATTGACACCCAAAATTCTATTTTAAGGCAACATCAGGCTGGCGTGCCGTCAGCCGACAATAATCCGCGTTTCGGGCCGTGAATCGGGTCTTCGACAATGATAGTTTGGTCGCGGCCGGCACCGAGAGATACAATGGCGATCGGCACTGCCATCAAATCTGCCAAAAACTTCAGATAATCCAATGCTTGCTGCGGCAAATCTTCCAGATTTCGGCACTCTTCCGTGGACTGTTTCCAACCGGGAAGGGTTTCGTAAATTGGTTTGCACCGAGCAAATATCCGGGAACTTTTCGGGAAATCCACACAGCGTTCGCCGTCAATTTCGTAAGCAACGCAGACTTTGATTTCTTCTAATTCATCCAAAACATCGAGTTTGGTAATTGCCAGACAGTCAAGCCCGTTGATGCGGACTGCGTAGCGGCCGATTACCGCGTCGAACCAACCGCAGCGCCGTTTTCTGCCGGTTGTGGTGCCGAATTCTGCACCTCTCTCGCCCAAAATTGCGCCAATTCCATCTACCATTTCGGTAGGGAAAGGGCCTTCTCCGACGCGGGTTGTATAGGCTTTGGCGACTCCGATCACGCGATCGATCGCCGTCGGGCCGACTCCCGTTCCCACACAAGCGCCGCCTGCGATCGGATTGCTGGAAGTAACGTAAGGATAAGTACCGTGGTCTAAGTCTAATAAAGTGCCTTGCGCGCCTTCAAACAGAATATTTTTCCGCTTGTGAATTCCCTCATAAATTTTCAGGGAACTATCTACTACGTGCGGCCGCAAACGTTCCGCATAAACTTGATATTCATCAATTACATCTTGCGGATCGAGAGGCGGCAAATTGTAGAGTTTTTCGAGAATGACATTCTTGTGATGGATCGTCCATTCCAGTTGTTCTCGCAATCCTTCCAAGTCCATTAAATCGAGCATCCGAATGCCTGTACGTTCCGACTTGTCGGCGTAAGTAGGGCCGATGCCGCGTCCCGTCGTCCCGATTTTATAATTTCCCCGCTGTTCTTCCGATGCCACGTCAATTAATCGGTGATAGGGCATTGTGACGTGAGCGGTCTGCGAAATCATCAGCGAGTCCGTTGAAATATTCAGTTTTTCTAACTGATCTAATTCTTCAATTAAAACTTTAGGGTCGATGACCGTACCGCAGCCGATGATACATTCTTTGTCGGGGTAGAGAATCCCAGACGGAATTAAGTGCAGCTTGAAAGTCCGATCGTTGACTACCACGGTATGACCGGCGTTGACGCCCCCTTGGTAGCGGACAACGATATCTGCGGATTTGCTGAGCAAATCGGTAATTTTGCCTTTTCCTTCATCGCCCCACTGGGCGCCGATTACAACTACGTTAGCCAAGGGTTTCTCGCGATCCGTTCAGGTTGACACAAACTCCGATTATCTACGAATGCGTCCCAAATGTCAATGATTCGATTTGAGATTTTCGATTGGTGGGCATCGGGCATGGGGCATCGGGCATGGGGCATCGGGCATCGGGCTCGCGGGCCTAGGTAGCAAATAACTAATAACTGCTGACTGCTGACTAATAACTGCTGACTAATGACTAATTAATTTTTGTTAAGATTAAGAAAATTGAGGCTGTGTTAGTTATGACTTTACACGCTGAGTTGCACCGCCATCTGGGCGGTTCTGTGGTTCCTCGGGTGCTGTGGCGGTATTTCGATCGCCACAACAATGCTGAGATAGCTAGCCGATTTCAAGCATACTCGGAGTTTGAGGATTTTTACACTCGTCCGCGCAATACTCTTGATGAGTATTTGGAACTGCACACGCTGGTAGAAAGCGTTCAAACTGTTGAGACTTTGCCTTATTTCATCTATCGGTTGATGCGGGGCGCTTACGTGTTTGAAAATCTGGCTTATTTAGAGTTGCGCTATACGCCTTATTTGCGGACTCCAGAGCATTTGTCTCCGTCTGAACGCATCGATTTGATGGCAGAAATTGTCCGAGTTGTAGGTAAGGCAAGTCAAATTAGCGATTGTCCGATCGTTACCAGTCAAATTTTGTGTATGCACTCGCGTTTGCCCTATGAAGTGAATCGGGCGATCGTCGATTTGGCCGCACAAATGGGAGAATATGTTTGCGCGATCGATCTGGCGGGAGGCGATGCTGCTATTGGCGAGCGTTTGGAGGAGTTTGTCGGATTGTACCAGTACGCTAGGTCGATCGGCATCAAAACCACCGGCCATCTCTACGAAACAACCTCGGGCTGCTATCCCGAACTTTTGCCCTATCTGATGCGCATCGGTCACGGGATTCAAATTCCGTTAAAATATCCCGAACTGCTGCCAGAAATCGCGCGCAGCGGTCAATGCTTGGAAGTTTGCCCGACTACCTATCTGAAAACGGGGACGTTGCAGGATATGCGGGAATTGAAGGTTGTGTTCGATCGGTGTTTTGAAGCCGGTGTCGATATCGCCATTTGCACCGACAACGCGGGATTGCACAACGTGCGGCTGCCTTTTGAATACGAGAATTTATTGACTCTGGATATCATTGATTTTCGGCAATTGCAAGCGTGTCAAAATGCCGCTTTCCGCCATGCTTTCGCGTGGCCCTACGGCGAGCAACCGGCTCAAATGCTGAATGGTTTGCTGCATCAGGAATCTGTAGGGGCGATCGTTCATTAGCAAAGAATATCTATTTAACGAACCGCGAAGGCGCGAAGGACGCGAAGGAAGAGAAAGAAGAATATAGGTAGCTCTTTTAGAGTCTACTGAGAAATAAGAAAAAGCTCTTTCTTTTCTGACTTCGCGCTCTTAGCGTCTTCGCGGTTCGTTTAAAAGAGATATTTGTAAAATTATAATAAGGGTCGGGCGATCGGCGATCGGGAGCAAGTTATAGTTTGGAAACAGAAGCATCAATATAAAAGGATAAAAAAAAATGACAAATATGGACGCTTATTGGATGCCGTTCACTGCCAACCGACAGTTTAAAGCGAATCCGCGAATGCTGGTTTCGGCAAAAGATATGCACTTTACCAGTGATGACAATCGCTCGATTTTAGACGGTACTGCGGGGCTGTGGTGCGTGAATGCGGGACACGGGCGCGAGACAATTGCCGAAGCAGTCAAACAGCAGGTTTTGCAATTGGATTACGCGCCGGCTTTTCAAATGGGACATCCGGGTGCTTTTGAATTGGCGGAACGTTTGGTGAAGCTGATTCCGGGAAATTTCGATCGCGTTTTCTTCACTAATTCCGGTTCGGAATCGGTGGAAACTGCTCTGAAAATTGCGATCGCCTATCATCGAGTTAGAGGTGAAGGAACCCGCCAAAGATTGATCGGTAGGGTGCGCGGTTATCACGGTGTTGGTTTCGGGGGAATTTCTGTCGGCGGGATTGCTCCAAATCGCAAGTTTTTCGGCAGTTTGCTGGCGGGAGTAGATCATTTACCTCACACTCACAATTTAGAACACAATGCTTTCAGCCGCCAACAGCCGGAATGGGGAGCGCATTTGGCGGATGAATTGGAAGGGATTGTGGCGTTGCACGATGCGTCGAATATTGCGGCGGTAATTGTGGAACCGGTGGCTGGTTCTACGGGGGTTTTGATTCCGCCAAAAGGTTATTTGGAAAGGCTGCGCGCGATTTGCGACAAGCACGGAATTCTGCTGATTTTTGATGAGGTAATTACCGGATTCGGGCGTTTGGGCGCGAGTTTTGCTACTGAATATTTTGGGGTAATTCCCGATATCGTGACGGCGGCGAAAGGCATAACTAACGGTACTGTGCCGATGGGCGCGGTGTTTGTCAAGGAAGGGATTTATGATGCTTTTATGAATGCTCCTGAAAATGCGATCGAGCTTTTTCACGGTTATACTTATTCGGGGCATCCGGTGGCTTGTGCTGCTGCTTTGGCGACGCTGGATATTTATGAAGAAGAAAAGCTGTTTGAACGAGCTGATAAGATGGCTAGTTATTGGGAAGATGCGGTGCATTCTTTCAAAGGAGTCCGCCATGTTATTGATGTTCGCAATTTGGGACTTGTGGCGGGAATTGAGTTGGAATCTATTCCTGGGAAGCCGGGAAAACGCGCTTTTGATTGTTTTGTAAAATGCTACGAAAATGGATTGCTGATTCGCACTACAGGTGATATAATTGCTTTGTCGCCGCCGCTGATTATTGAGAAGGAACATATCGATCGCCTTGTGGAAATTTTGACTGGGGTTTTGGGGGAAATGGAGTAAGATTAAACGAACCGCGAAGGCGCGAAGTCCGCGAAGGAAGAGAAAGAATAGAAAGAAGAAGAGGTAGGTTTCTGTAGGGCGGTGGGGTGCATCTCTATTTTGCAAGGGCGAAGCATTTCGGCCGACAATTTATTAGTG
>JAUBOG010000019.1:0-29588 GCA_036700105.1 Microcoleus occultus BM001215583 | reverse complement strand
TTCTTCCTTCTTCCTTCTTCCTTCGTGTCCTTCGCGTCTTCGCGGTTCAATATTCAATATTCCTTCTTCCTTCTTCCTTCTTCCTTCCATCCGCTGCCGAACTTCCTTCTTCAGCTACACAAATCGATCGGCAATCGCTATGCTGTGGTAATAGAGCATCAGTCCGATCGTACTTGGCGATCGCGTACCAGCCATGACCCAAAGTTTCAGTGCGACAGGCTTACCCCCAGCCTTCCCGGATCACACCCAACTCCCAGAATCCGACGGTACTTTTGTGAAAAATTTCCAAGAGCATCCCCAGAGCATTTTGCTCACCGATTCCCTAGAAAGCACGCTGCAAGCGCTTCACCCCGACGGACAATATGCGATCGGGCAAGATTGCGGCATTTACTGGCGCGAAACCGACCCACCAGAAAAGGGTGCCGAAGCGCCTGACTGGTTCTACGTCCCCAACGTTGGGCCCCTCGTGGACGGCGAAATTCGCCGGTCTTACGTGATTTGGCGCGAGTATATGGTGCCGATAATTGCGATCGAATTTGCCAGTGGAAATGGTTCCGAAGAACGAGACAACACGCCTTTATCTCGTTTGCCAGAAGGTACTACTCAGAAACCGGGGAAGTTTTGGGTATACGAGCAGATTATCCGCATTCCCTACTACGCCATCTATGTAATTAAAACCGGCCAACTCGAAGTCTACAATTGGGTGAACGGCCGCTATCACCGATTGGAGGCGAACGATCGCGGACATTACCCGATCGACCGCATGGGAATAGAATTGGGGGTATGGGAAGGCAGCTATCAAAATCAGACACAGCGGTGGTTGCGCTGGTGGGATAACGAAGGGAATTTGCTGCTGACGGGGAGCGAGCAAGCTCGACTCGAACGCCTCCATACCGAACAGGAACGCCAGCGGGCCGATCGCGCACAGCAAACACAGCGAGATGCTATCCCGCAACTGCTAGCAATGGGTTTGACTGTCGAACAAGTTGCCCAAGCGCTTTCGCTGTCGGTGGAGGAGGTGCAGCGTTTGGGATAAAGCTCTGCTTCTTTTTCCTTACTATTAGACATCTGGCATAATTGTTGTGGAACAGGCATCCTGCCTGTTCAAGACTGTCTTTTTGGCAGAATTCTATGGCAACAACTTCTCCATAAATACAACACATGAACTATCGTTGTATCTATCAATTGGATAAAAGCCAAGCTTCCTATAAAATTTAAGTGCCTCTGGTTGTCGCTCTTCGTTGGCTAAGTCAAGCTTAATTTTCTGATAACCTGCTGCGAGTGCGAAATCAAAGAGTATTTGAGCCATTTTCCAGCCTAACCCCTGTCCTCGATACTTTTTGAGAAACCACATCCGCTTGAGTTCGCAGATTTCATCATCGATTTTTCGGATTGCTCCAGTACCTACAACCTTTTCGCCATCAACCAATACTAAGAAGATGCCGTTATTGTCAAAATAGTGCGATCGTACATTCTCAATATCAGACATTGAATCATAGCGCCTCAACTCATCCTTGGTTAATACGCCCTGCCAAATTTCTAGACATACCGCAATGACTACTTGCTTGGCTTGTTCAATTTGATGTTGCTGGATTGGTTTAATCTCAACCATTTGCTTTGCTGTAAATCGTCACTACAGAACCGAACTTAACATCAGCTTAACTTTTATTTTCTTCTCAACCGCACCTTAATTGTAGTCACATTACAAATTTAGGCGGGAATCTAACGGCAAATTTTGCAACTGAGAATTCACCCAATTAGCCGCAGCCAAACCCGATCGCAAAGCAGCGTCTATTTGACCTTCCCCGCACAAATCCCCCGCACAAACCAGAGGTAAAGTCCCCGCAGCCGGCAAACAAGAAACAGGTAAAGGATTCCGACAAAAAGCATAGCGCCAGCGGTGAACCTGCAACCATTCCGGCTGCTTGAGCCAAGGCATTAAATGTTCAGAAGTGCGATCGAGCAATTGTTGACCGACGGTTGGCAAATCGACAGATTCTAGATGGCGATCGGCAAAATCAGCGCTGCTGTGAACCACAAACACGGGCTGCTGCGAGTCTAGCCGCTTGCTGCTGTCCAAACCAACCCAAGCTAAATCAGCATTATCGGGAAAAGAAACAGATTTCCACTGCGGATTTAGACTGCTCAAATCTTGCTGTTTTGCAGCAGGATAGCCAGCCATAACAGTAATGCAAGGGTCATACTCAACCGATCGCAATTGGTCAAGAAAATCAGATTGCAAATTAATTTCCGAATTCAAAAACATTAAAGCTTGAGGTGCTGGAATTGCCACCACAACAGCCTTAGCAATCAATTCTTGAGGTCTGTCGAAATTGCCGTCAGTTACTTCTAAAGAAAGATGCCACATTTGGTTATCTGCAGTAGAAATAGCTTGGACGCGGCGGCCGAACCAAATTTCTAAATCCCGGGCCAAATACTTACCGACAGCATTCATGCCAGCGGGTGCGATATAACAAGAATTAGGACTAGCAGAAAGTTCTCCTCCTCGGAATTCCCAGACAGTATCAGTCCAGAGTTTCAGGATATCTCGATCGACCAAAACATCAATTAACGCCTGCACAGCATCTCCCTGCGGCTCCAGATAGCGAGCTCCGTGATCTGCCCTAGTGCCATGTACGCGGCGAGTCGCTACTCGTCCGCCCGGGCCGCGAGATTTCTCAACAACCGCCACAGAATAGCCAGCCAGACGCAACTGTCGAGCACAAATCAGCCCCGCCATACCCGCACCGATCACCGCAACATCAAGCATAGTTAATCACTCAGCCTTGTAAATCTACACATCAGCTTAAAGGCTGCGGGCTAAATTTGTACCGGGGCGATCGCTCAAAAGAGCCGATCGCCCTGCGTCAAGTAGTAGAATTAAGGACAGCACGAATCTGCGATTAAGACCAGCTTAAAAAAAATGCCGCTGCAGGCAACCTCCCAACCCTGATGGTTGGGTTGTCAAGCAGCAATTCTTCAATCTAAAATCTAAAATCGCATAGGGGAGGCAAAAGTCTTGGACGAACTCAGAGCAGCGCTAGAATTGGCAACAGAAGAAGAATTGCAGCAACTAACAGAACTTCTGTTCAGTCGCAAATTCAACCCGTTAGATTACGTGCAAACCCCCGCACCGATAGACGTACAAAGCCGCGATCGCGAAGCATGGCTAGACGCGGTAGAACAGCGGTTTCGCTACCTATCAGCGGACGGATTGACGGTACTCAGAGGGCGAACCGAACAAGTAACTTACAGACAAACACTGATTCAAGTTTGCCGCTACCTGAAAATTCCCTATCCCAAACATTTGTCAACAACCGACTTAGAAGCAGAAGTATTTCTGCACCTAATGGGGCGCGCTTGGAAGCAGTTACCGACCACTGAAAAACAAGCACTGACGGTGCGAGTACAGCGAGCGATAGTTGAGTCAAAACTCTCAGAACCCCTACCGATTTCTGCGGAAAAAGACCCGTTGGGTTTGCTGTTCAAAGGCGGGAGTGCATTAGCTGTAAGTTCGATCGTCAAACCAGTGCTGCTGAAACTGATGGCCCATCAATTCGCGCTGCATTTTGCCACCTATCAAATGGCCAGACAAGCAGTCATTACAGGTGGAACAGCAGCAGCAACCCAATTTCAAAATTATGTCGCAATTCAGACAGCCCGCCGCGGGATGGCTACGAGTGCGGCTCGTTACGGTGCGACGCGGAGCGTGTTTTCGTTTCTCGGGCCCGTGCTGTGGACGTGGTTTTTAGCCGATCTGGGCTGGAGGTCGATTTCAACTAATTACGCTCGGATTATTCCGACCATTTTTGCCTTAGCTCAAATTCGGTTAACGCGATCGGAATGCGTTTGGGAACTAGCCTAACGATTTGAGATTTTAGACTTGAGATTTTAGATTAGGAGTGTGGGTGAATATCAAAAATCAGTTAAAATTAGCTGGAAAACTGACTGTTGAAAATCTGAAGTCTAGAATCCAAAAACATCCCGATCGCACCCTGCGAATTCCTTGGAATTTCGCTCAATTGGGAGTGCTGATTTTCCCTTTAATTCCGATTTTGGGAGCTTTAGGAATCTTCCTGGGATTGGTAGGGACTAGCAAGCAAAATTTCCGCCAAATTAGCCGCAGCCCGCTGAATCGAGGCTTCGCAATTCTGAGCGTATTGCTAATCATCACGGCAGTTTTTGCTAACAACCGCATCGAGGCTTTTTTGGGGTTGTGCAATTTCTTGCCATTCTTTATATTTTTTGCAGTTTTCAGCAGTTTAATTCAAACTCCGGCTCAATTGCGACAGTTGTCTTGGCTGTTGGTAATCAGTTCAATTCCCGTCATAATTTTAGGTTTGGGACAGCAATTTTTAGGTTGGAGCGGAATTGTTCAATTGCAGCCTGTTTTTGGCTGGGTACTCGAACCTCAAGGCAATCCGCCGGGTCGGATGGCTTCGGTATTTATGTATGCAAATATTTTAGCTTGCTATCTGACAATTGCTTTTATTTTAGGCTTGGGATTGTGGATGGAAGGAAGAAGTTCGGCAACAAGCAATGTACGGGATTTAACGGATGGAAGGCAGAAGAATCAATTACCAATTCGCAATGCCCAATTCCCAATTCCCGATCGCCAATTTCTATTTTTAAGTTTAGCAGTGGTGGGAAATGCTGTTTGTTTGATTTTTACTAATTCTCGCAATGCTTGGGGATTGGCCGTTTTGGCAATTTTGGCTTTTGCAGTTTATGCGGGTTATAAAAAATTATTAGCTGCGGTTTTTAGCGCGGTTGGTGCAGTTTTTTTGTCAGCGTTTGGCCCGGAACCCCTGCGGCAATATTTACGAAGAATTATCCCGGCTTTTTTCTGGGCCAGACTGACAGATGAGATGTTTCCAAATCGGCCGACAGCTACTTTGAGAACAACTCAGTGGGAATTTGCTTGGTCGATGACTCAGCAGCGCCCTTGGACTGGTTGGGGACTGCGAAATTTTACTGCTCTCTATCAAGCTCAAATGCAACAATGGCTGGGTCATCCTCACAGTTTGATGCTGATGCTGACTGCGGAAACGGGAATACCGGCAACGCTTTTGCTGTTTGGTTTAGTTGGCTGGGTTTTGGCTGGGGGTGTTTTGCTGCTGGTGAATTGGCCTGTTTTTCCTGCGGATATTAAGCAGGCTCAAATAGACGCACGGGAAACAGAGGAAAATTCTATTTTGGATATCACAAATCGGCTGAATTGTCAAGAGCTAAATTCAGCCGATCGCCTAATTTTCTTCAGCTATTTACTAGCCTTCGGCGCCTGCACGCTATTTAACACTGTAGATGTAACGGTGTTTGATTTGCGACTTAATACTATAAGCTGGCTGCTGTTAGCCGCAATTTGCGGAGTGTGCCAAGAGGGAATCGGGCATAGGGAATCGGGCATAGGGAATAGGGAATAGGGCCTAAAAGCATAGGGTACTTGTACTGAGCGTAGCCGAAGTATTGGTTATTGGTTATTAGAACGAACAACCAACAACCAACAAATGACTAATGACTAATGACTAATGACTAATGACTTCCCTTATTCCACTGTCACCGACTTCGCCAAATTGCGCGGCTGATCCACATCCAAACCCCGTCGCGCGGCAATGTGATAAGCCAACAATTGCAGGGGAATTACTGTCACAATCGGCGACAACAATTCATCTACCAAAGGCACCGGCAAAACATGGTCAAAAATATCAGCTTCCGCAGCACCTTGCTTGGGCGTGACGCCAATTAAACGGGCATCTCTGGCCTTGGCTTCCTGAGCGTTGGAAAGCACCTTTTCGTAGACGCTACCGGGCATGGCGATCGCGACTACAGGCACTTTAGCATCCAAAAGGGCGATCGGGCCGTGCTTCATCTCACCCGCCGGATATCCTTCAGCGTGAATGTAGCTGATTTCCTTCAGTTTCAGCGCCCCTTCCAAAGCAATCGGAAAGTTAATTCCCCGCCCCAAAAAGATAAAATCTTGGGTTTCGGTAAACTGGTGGGATAATTCCTCGACATACTGTTCTTGAATCTCCAAAAACTTCTCAATTTCGGCGGGTAACTGGCGCAAACCAGTAATAATTTCTGCCAATCTCTCGTTACTGATAGTTTTTCGCTGGTGCGCCAAATCCAAGGCTAAGAAATAGAATGCCATCAACTGAGTGACAAAAGTCTTAGTCGCAGCAACGCCAACTTCTATACCGGCGTGGGTGTGGATAATGTGCGGCATCATGTGGGCGATCGAACTTTCAACCCTGTTAGTAATCCCCAACATTCTCGCCCGGTATTTATCGGTAAAACCCGCACGGCGCTGCTGTTCCATCCCCAAAGCAGCCAGCGTGTCCGCCGTTTCGCCCGACTGTGTTACTCCAATAATTAAAGTATTTCCGGTCATTGGCGCGGGTGCGTAGCGGTATTCAGAAGCGTACTGCACCGCAGTGGGAATATTAGCTAACTGTTCCAACAAATATTTGCCAATTAGCGAGGCGTGCCAGCTCGTTCCGCAGGCTAAAATTGAAATTTGTTCGACATCAGCGCAAAGTTCTGGCGGCAAGTTGAGATCGATCGGAGAGTCTGTACTTCCTGGATGCCAGTCGCTGTCTAAATAAGTTTCCAAACAAGCTCGAACTACGGCGGGCTGTTCGTAAATTTCCTTGTGCATGAAGTGTTTGAAGCCCTGTTTCTCGACGGAAACCGGATTCCATCCGAGGAGGCGGGGGCTTTTTTTCAGCCTGGTTCCTGCAAAGCTGTAAACTTCAACTCCCATCGGAGTCAGCCTCGCCAATTCGCCATTTTCTAAAGACAAAACAGCGCGGGTGTGAGATATCAAGGCTGGCGTGTCGGAAGCGCAGAAAAATTCGCCGGCACCAAAGCCGATTACCAAAGGAGCTTGCTGTCTGGCGACAATTAGTTCGTCGGGAAAGTCGGCACAAATAACGGCGATCGCAAAAGCTCCTTCTAATCTATTTACCGCCTTTGAAACCACTTCTAAAAACGACAAATCCGCAATTTCTTGTTTTTTGTTTCCTTTTTCTTCTTCCTTATTTTTTATTTCTGATTTGAAAAAATCTGCAATTAAATGAGGAATAACTTCGGTATCCGTATCCGAGACAAATTTATGTCCCTTGGCTTTCAATTCTTCGCGCAATTCGCGATAATTTTCGACAATTCCATTTTGAACTACTGCAATTCGCCCGCTATTATCCATGTGAGGATGAGCGTTATATTCCTCTGGCTTGCCGTGAGTAGCCCAGCGGGTGTGTCCGATCCCGAGGGGAGCCGGATTTTCGATTTGTGCTATTTTTTCCCGCAGGTTGTGCAATTTGCCCTTTGCTCGGACGCAGGTAATTTCTCCTTCCCAGATGGTAGCGAGGCCCGCTGAATCGTAACCCCGGTATTCGAGCTTTTCCAATCCTGCTAGCAAAATTTCGCTTGCTGCTTGGGTGCCGATATAGCCAACAATTCCGCACATTTTAGGTACTGCTCCAGATCCGCGATCGTAATAAATCTAAGTTTTATTATTCAGGACTTGCGCACCCTCTGCCAAAAAAAACAGGTTTCTGGGTTTGCCACAGGCTAACTCAACAGACGATTTTAGGCAAAAAACGGTTTTCCGATCGCAAGTTATCTGATTTTTAGCTTCGGACGGTCGTAGAATGTAAATTCCGCAGCAAAAGAGAGGGAGCAATGCAATCGCCCCCTCTCGCTGTGTCTGTAAGTCGATCGGCACGCCGATCGATTTTTAGTAAGCTAGACCCATACTGCGAGTGGTTTCTGCTCCCAGGTAAACCCGGATGCTCAGAAAATCGGTAGGACAAGCAGTTTCGCAACGCTTGCAGCCTACACAGTCTTCTGTGCGGGGAGAAGAGGCAATCTGAGCTGCTTTGCAGCCATCCCAGGGCACCATCTCCAAAACGTCAGTCGGACAAGCGCGGACGCACTGAGTGCAGCCGATGCAGGTATCGTAAATTTTGACTGAATGAGACATTGAATAAAGGCTCCCAACGAGTCACTAAAAATTTGCTGGCTGCTATACAAAACTTGGCTAAACTTATCTCAGCTTCACCATTCAACTAGAAGTAATTTCTAGAGGGTCTGTTTCCTGCTTCCACCAAGGGAGTCGGCTCTTTCTTGTCCACAGGCGTAAATTTGGGTGTAGCCCACCCTATTTGCGGGGTCATAACTATTTAGTCAAGCTCTGCGAGTTAACAGATTTGACGGCGAGGTGCCACCGCTATAGCCTGCACAGAGAATCAAAGGCTAGTCTACCGCAGTGCTTGGAAGCACTTCGCGAAAAAGCGACAAAACTTCACAGATATTCATTCTGGGAGTTAGAAAGGACTGGCATTCCTTACTACAAAACCGAGCAAATCGATCGGCTAAAAGCCTAATTTTTCTAACACGGGCTTAGTTGAAACAATATGTCTGTCGAGTCCTAGTTTTTTCGGCTCAACACCCAAAGCCAGAGCCACCAATTGCGACAAATGCAACACCGGCAAACCCAACTTGCGCCCGATTACTTTTTCCACTTCCGGCTGCCGCGAATCCAAATTCAAATGACAAAGCGGACAAGGAGTTACCATACAATCAGCACCGTTGTCAAGAGCATCGACAATATGTTTGCCGGCCATCGCAAAAGATTGGTTGGTAGCATAACTCGCCAGCGGCCAACCGCAGCACTGCGTCCGTCCTCGATAGTAAACCGGAGTTGCGCCGATCGCCCGAAACACATTTTCCATCGATTCGGGTTGGTGCGGGTCATCGTAAAGCAACTTATCCTGAGCTCGCAGCAAATAACAGCCGTAAAAAGCCGCGCACTTCAAACCCGAAAGCTTGCGAGTGACTCGCTTCTGCACTTCCTCCAAACCGTAATCGGCAACGATCGCCCACAGCAGATGTTTCACCTCGGTACTGCCTTGGTAGGGGGAACAGCCTTGTTTTTCCAGCAAACCGTTGACTTTTTCTACGTAGTTGGGATCGGTTTTTTGGGATTGCTTGAGGCGATCGTCCACATGACCGATCACCCCTTGACAAGTGCTGCAATGCGTGAGTAAAGGCAGATTCAGTTGCTCGGCCAAAGCAATATTGCGGGCGTTGACGGTATCTTCCAGCAACTGCGAATCTTCCTTGAAAGTGCCAGAACCGCAGCAGGAAGCTTTTTTGAGTTCCACCAGTTCAATCCCCAAGGCTTGAGTCAGCGCTTGGGTAGACAGGTAAAGTTCGCGGGCGGCCCCTTGGGCAACGCAACCGGGAAAGTAAGCATATTTGAGATTTGGGGATGGCATAATTGTTGCTGCTGGGAGAAAAGGCGAGGGACAAGACAGGAGGGCGATCGTGCGTTGGGATGCTTCCTATCTATATCCTTACCCAGTTTTAGACAATTATTATCGATGAGGATGCAGTTTTTAGGTTGGTGGCGGGGCGATCGGGCTAATCTGGCGCGAAACATAGGTAATCCTTAAGCGATCGGGATATAACACATCATTAGAGCGGACAAACAAATCTGATTTTGGTTGAGCTAAAGATTTTGCGGCCGCTCAATTTTGCCGTTAGCCTGCAAAATCCAGTGCTGGATTATGGATGTATACATTTAGCCTGTGTCACAATAATCTATGACCGATACAGCTCAATACTTATTGGAATTAGCCAAACGCAATGTCAAACCGTATATTGCCAACCCGAAAACGAAAGCTGTCATGGTTTCAGGCTCAGTTGCAGAAGGGTTGTGCGATCGATACTCGGACTGCGATGTGATGCTTTATTACGAGGAATTGCCTACAGAAGAAGAGTTGCACCTAGCGCGCCAGCAAAATCAGGGTGCAGAATTAATCGAGATTTTGGGCGATCGGCTTGAAGGTGCGTTTGGTGAAAGTTTCCTGATGAACGGGATTGAATTTCAGTTTGCTCATGCCACAATTTCGCAATGGGAACAGGAAATGTCAACCGTCTTGGAGGAGTTTGATGTTCCATCTCCGATTATGAAAATGCTGTATGGAACATTGATTGGGATTCCGTTATATGGCGAAGCGCTGATTCAGCAGTGGAAAGCCAAAGTCGCGAATTATCCCGATCGACTTTCGCAAACGATGGTTGAGAAATACCTCAAATTTTTTCCCGTTTGGGGGATGCAGGAAAAGCTGGCGAGGCGCGATACAACGCTGTGGCATTACCAGATTATGGTTGAGGCAGTCCAAAATCTGCTCGGTGTTCTGTCTGGATTGAACCGCTTGTATTATTCAACGTTCCAATTCAAGCGAACGAGCAGATTTATTGAGTACATGGAGATTGCCCCTGAAAACCTTGCCGATCGTCTCGAAAGCTTGTTTCACGATGAACCTCAGATCGCAGTCTATCAACTTGAAGAATTAGTTCGAGAAACCGTGGATCTTGTCGAGATTCATATGCCTCAAGTAGATACTTCAAAAGCAAAACGGAAATTAGGGTGGAGACAGCAGCCGTGGAAACTGGGCGAATCAGATGGGTGAGGAATTCCAGGGAACAACCGCGTTGGAGCGGAAAGTATCAGCTCGCTTGCGCGAAGTGTTTCTCCTGGAGTGCGAAATTGCTGCCCAACAGGTCTTTGCAGCAGACCAATCCGGTCTTCTCGTCTGCGTTTCGGGTGGTATTTTTAATTTTGGAAAACCTTGTAATTCCCTCCCAGCAATTCTCTTCACGAAATTACAGCAATGTCTATCAATCCACTCAGCCTCTTTTCACGGAAGCCGACGATCGCCCATCACTCTATCTCTATCGACAAGGGATTAACCATTCACTATCGCCACGACATTCCAGGTGCGTTGGATGCGCCGCAAGGGCTGAGTCATCATATGCTGACCTACTTTCTGTCTGCAAACGAACGTCAAGTGACACATTTTGATGAGTGCGGAGAATACGACGGCGTGATGGAGTCTGGCGATTTTTATCTGTACCCTGCCGATCGCTCTGGATTTACACGCTGGCATTCGATCGACAAAACGCTGCATATTGTGATTGAACCAGAGTTTCTGAGTAAAGTTGCTCGCGATGCAGAGTGCATTGGCCCTGAGAAGATTGAGCTTTTGCCAGTGTTGAAAACGCGCGATCGCAAACTTGAGAATCTCGTGCAACTCTTTTTGACTGAAATTGACGAGCGTGATTTCGGAGAGAAAGCGTATCTAGAATCGATCGGTTCTCTCTTTGGGATTCATTTGCTGCGCCGATACTGTACTATCACACCGAGATTTCAGAAGTATGCAGGCGATGGACTCGCACCTTATCAACTCAGTGTAGTTCTAGAGTATATTCAAGCCCATTTGGGCAGTGATTTGAGCCTAGATACTATGGCAGTCCAAATTGGCATGAGTCGTTGCTATTTTGCCACTCAGTTCAAGCAGTCGATGGGAATTACACCGCATCAGTATGTCAATCAGCAGCGGATCGAAAAGGCGAAACAGTGCTTGCGATCGCAAAAGTCATCTATTTCTGACATTGCGATCGAGTGTGGCTTCTCGAATCAAAGCCATTTGACCAAGGCGTTCAAACGGCAAACGGGTACAACGCCTAAAATTTATGTCCAGCAATCGAGATGAAGTCGATCGAAAGAATTGACAAAAATTAGAACATTTTTAAAAGACTAAAAGAATCCAAAGGCAATAGAGTAACAATGTCCCTGTGACGAAACGACTACTCTATGAACGGACGCACTATTTTTCTTTTAGCTGCACTCGCAGGCGGGGCTGTTCTTCCGGTTCAAGTGGCGCTCAATACACTGTTGCGTCGCTATGTTAGAGAACCCATGCAGGTAACGTTTATTTCCTACCTGGCTGGTGCTCTCGCATCGCTAGTTGTCTGCTTCATCGCTCAGTATCCGTTGCCGACTGCTGCGGCTCTGGGACAAACCTCTTGGTGGATGTGGGTAGGTGGCTGTTTAGGCACGTTTTATGTCTGGTCAACCATTTTCGCAACCCCAAAGATTGGTGCTGCCCTTGCTCTGGGACTGACGATCGCCGGTCAGATGATCGCCGCACTGTTTCTAGATCATTATGGCGCGATCGGACTGACTCGATTTGAGGCGAATCCCACTCGAATTACTGGCGTTGTTCTAGTGGTATTAGGTGTTTCGTTAGTTGCCTACGTCAAACGTTGATAATCAGTCAGTCAGTGTCATTAGCTACAGACTTACTCACACTATTCCTTAGGAAATTGACACAATGACAATTTTTACTCCGCAGGATTCTGCACTGCTGTTAATCGATCGCCAAATCGGGACGATGCAGTTAATCAAAAACATTCCTCACGATGTTGTCGTGAAGCAAAATGCGATCGCGTTGGCTAAAACCGCTAAAATTCATCGTTTGCAGCCGCTCAAGCGAGTCGTTATCTAGCCCCTCTCCATCGCCAAACCTTGTGCTATTCTAAATCCGTTGAGATGCTCAAGCATTCCCTCCGATTGTCGATCGATTCCCTCAAGTTCGGAGATGTCCCGGTTCCTGCCTAATTCATCTCCCTTTGTACCAATGCCGTCAATCGAGATCGTGACACATCTTTAGGAGAACTCTAATGAGGAAAGGTTCGGGTTTAGTGATTAACCCAATTCGAGAAAAAGAGATGATTCGGATTCTCCCGTATGCTCCTCAAGCGAGTAGCATCGAGTTGAACTGGAAGCATCTCAACGTTTCTTACTATCAACTTCCGTCAGTTGAATGCCCCGAACATACCTTATCAAAGCACGTTATCAGTCTAAATTTAGGTGCGCCTGCTCGACTAGAGCGCGTAATCGATCGTCAGGTCAAAAGCGATCGCTTCACTGAAGGCGAAGTGTTCTCGATTAACCCTGCTGGACTCTATCGCACGATTCGCATTGTCAATCCAGCCCAAATCCTCCACCTGTATCTTGAACCGGAATTTGTTAGCCACTTTGCCCGAGATCGCATCGATCCCGATCGAGTTGAAATCATTCCTTCTTTTCATCCGCACGATCCCTTCCTGCTTCAACTTGGACTGACTCTCAAGTCTGCTGTTGTGAGTGGCACTGAGATTGATGCGCTTTATGCAGACGCGGCGGCAACAATGTTAGCGGCTCATCTATTACGGCACTACTCAACCGTTGCTGTAGAAAGGCAAAAAGAAGTAAATGGATTGAGTAAATCAAAGTTAGACACTGCGATCGACTATATTCATGCTCATTTAGACGAGGATCTCTCGATTGATACCCTGGCTCAACTCGTGCAGATTAGCTCCTACTACTTCGCGCGTTTGTTCAAACAGTCAATGGGATTAACCCCTCATGCTTACATTGTGCGTCAACGGTTAGAACGCGCTAAATACTTGTTAAAGATGACGGATTTACCGATCGCAGAAATTGCTTACCGCACAGGCTTTTGTCATCAAAGCAGATTCTCTACGGTATTTCGCCAATATCTCCATACCTCTCCGAGTGCTTATCGAGAACAAAAGTAACTTTTTATGGATAAGTGCAAGATTCAGCAAAATGAGAGCAAGAAAAGGAAAGACAGCGCCTAAGCGATCGTCTTAAGATTTTCTTAGGGAATCGGCGCTTTACTTCAGGTTCGGTCTCTGCGGCTTAAGAACCTTAAAATCAGGAGAAATTCATGTCATCTCTAACTGGAAAAGTGGCGATCGTGACAGGTGGAGCGCGCGGAATTGGCAAGGCGATCGCGGAACGTTTAGGGCGTGAATGTGCAACGGTTGCTTTGACCTATGCAGGCAATCGCGACAAAGCGGAGGCTGTTGTTGAATCCATCAAAGCATTTGGAGTTGATGCAATTGCGATTCAATCGGACATTAGTAACATTGCCGAAACGCGATCGCTGTTTGAAAAAGTAATTCACGCCTTTGGTCATCTTGATATCGTCGTGAACAATGTAGGCGCTTCAGTCTATAAGCTAACCGCAGACATCACCGAAGCTGATTTTGATAAAGTCTTCAGCACGAATGCGAAAGGAACATTCTTTGCCTTACAAACGGCGGCACAGCATTTAAGCAATGGTGGACGGATCGTCAGTTTATCGAGTGGTGCAACGCAGCAGAGTATTCCAACGGGTGGCGTTTATGCTGCAAGTAAAGCCGCGATCGAGCAATTTAGTTTTGCCCTCTCCAAAGAACTCGGACATCGAGGAATTACCGTCAATCTCGTTGCTCCTGGAGTCACAAATACAGACGGATTGATCATGCCGGCGGATGCACTAGAACATCTGGTGCAATCCACGCCGCTCGGTCGATTGGGGCAACCTGCTGATATTGCTGATGTCGTTGCATTTCTGGCATCGGATGCAGCGCGTTGGGTGAATGGACAAACAATCCAAGTTAATGGCGGCATTTTGTAAGAGGCATTCAGCATGAGTTCAGTTCAAAAGGAAACCGTCAACAAGCCAAGGCTCAATTCTGCTTTTCAACGATTGATGTCCGTTCATTGGTGGATGGCAGGTTGCTATCTGATTCTGTTTGTCGGTGGCACGTTCATGGCGCGGTTGCCTAGAACGGAGTTTCGAGGATTGCTCTATGATTTTCACAAGTCGATCGGTGTCCTGACAATGGCATTGCTCACCTGGCGAATTCTGACGCTGATTCAGGTGATGCGGAAGAAATACACGAAGCGATTACCGAAGTTCTCACCGCAATGGTGGAAAAATTTCGCATTGCACGCATTGATGTATGTCTTCATGTGGGCAGTCCCGATCGCAGGGTTTTTCTTTTCTAATTCTTTTCGATCGAACAATGTCAAATTTTTTGGACTGCTGCTGCCAGATTTATTTCCACAAAATGATGCAATGGTCGATTTGGGCCGATCGCTGCATTTTTGGCTGGGTTATACCTTTCTCGCTTTCATTGCAGTGCATCTAATTTTTCAGTGGAAAGTGGCGAAAGCAAATTGGCGGCGATTGACAGGCTTCTTGAAAGCTAGGAAAGCAACAAAGGAAAATTGAGAGACTTACCATGAACTATTGTGAAAAACTAACTCGCGATAATTGCGTTGTGATTTTGGTTGACTTCCTAGACGGCTTTTTGCCAGGACTGAAGACTATCAATCACGACTTACAATGAAGCAATTAGGACTCTACACAGTGTTGGCTTTGGGCTTGGGACTTTGGATAGATTGCTCTTCTACCCTAGCTCAAACAGCTTCGGCTGATTCTGTTGATTCAACGAACTTGCAGCCAGAAATCATGCCATCGGTCGATCGACTTGCAGAGGTACTTCCATCTTCCGCTGGTTCTGTTGATTCAACGAACTTACAGCCAGAAATCATGCCATCGGTCGATCGACTTGCAGATGTAATTCCATCTGCCGCTGATTCTGTTGATTCAACGAACTTACAGCCAGAAATCATGCCATCGGACGATCGACTTGCAGATGTGCTTCCATCTGCCGCTGATTCTGTTGATTCAACGAACTTGCAGCCAGAAATCATGCCATCGGTCGATCGACTTGCAGATGTGCTTCCATCCAGTTGGGCATTTTTAGCAGTGCGATCGCTCGTCGAAAAATACGGCTGCATTGTTGGTGATTCAGAAAAACGGTTTAGAGGCGAACAAGCACTTTCCCGTCAAGAATTCGCAGTGGCGCTGAATGCTTGCCTACAGCGGATTAATACTATCGATGGATTAACCCGCGACGATCTGATGGCTGTAGAACGTCTTCAGCAAGAATTTACGACTGAGTTGACTGCTTTACGCGATCGAGTTGAGAGTCTAGAAAATGAAGCGAATAGATTGGAATCTCAGCAATTTTCAACGACGACAAAACTATCAGGGCAAGCAATTTTTGCAGTGAATGCAGGCGGATTTAGTGGAGATCGAGTGATTAGTCCTAGAGGTGCGATCGTCACGCGCGATCGACCGCATCCGACTGCTTTGTACCGCTTCAGTCTAGACCTCAATACCAGTTTCAAAGGCACTGACTTACTAAAACTTCGCCTACTGGCTGGGAGTCCTGGAATTAACGATAACGCGGCTGGATTTCTAGAACCTAATCTGGGAAGTACCTTAGATTTCGCGATTCCTGGCACAACGCAAATATCTCTTGCTCGTTTGTACTATACTTTTGCTCCTACTAAGGATCTCAGCGTGACTGTCGGGACAAGAATGGTCGCGGGTGATTTTGTTGATAAAAATCGATTCGCGAACGTTAGCTTTCGAGATTTTTCGACTCAATCCCTCATCAACAATTTTGTTCTGTTACCTAGGCCGGGAGGTGCAGGTGCTGCGATCGACTGGAAGCCCAATCAAGGTGCTTTAAGCCTGCGTGCAGTTTACATTGCTAGTAGTGCAGAGGAAAATTTGCCCGAAAATCAAAGCTTCTTTGGCGGTGGCAGTCCCGGAGACATTCGGCTTTTTCCGATCGCAGGAGGCGGCGCAAGAGGCGGATTGTTTGGCGATCCCTACATGGGCGTTCTGGAACTAGAATATGCACCGATAAAATCCTTCTCTGCCCGCTTGCAGTACAGCGGCGGAAAAGTTATAGGCAGCAATTTTCAGGCGCTTGGTGCAAACTTTGATTGGGCAATCACATCACGGCTTGGCATCTTTGGGCGCTACGGTTATGCTTCCTATCCTGACACCACGATCGGGGATATTCGCCCTAATTATTGGTCTGCTGGCGTTTCTTTTCAGAATTTGTTCGTCAAAGGTGATTTAGCTGGATTGGGTGTTGTTCAGCCTTTCATCTTGACAGAAGTAGGAAACGCGACACAAACAAATATCGAAGCGTTCTACAACTTTCCGCTAACTAACAATATTCGGATTACTCCATTGATTCAAGTTATTACTCATCCAGCCAATCAGAGTAGTAATAGCACGATCGTAACTGGAACACTCCGCACCGTATTTACCTTTTAGCATTTACATTCTATGAAAGAACTCTCATCCTCCGATCGTTCTGCGCCGGCTGTGGTTGCGATCGCGCGTCGCGTTAAACCAGGATATGAAGCCGACTTCGAGGCAGCCGTCCGAGGGGCAACCTTAGCAGCAAGTACATTTCCGGGCTATTTAGGCAGCGAAGTTCTCTACCCCAACAATCGACGGGGTGAATGGCAAATGATCCTGCGATTCGACACGCTGGTTCATTTACAGGAATGGGAAAACTCTCCAATTTGCCAAGGTTGGATTGCACGGGCAGATGCCCTCACAGAAACGCCCAGAGTATCGCGAGTAAATGGATTAGAAGCTTGGTTTGCTTTACCTGAAATGCCGAACGTTGCGCCACCGCCGAAATGGAAAACTGCGATCGTCAGCGCGATCGGCATTTATCCAATGATTTCAGTAATGCCCATTCTGTTGAAACCAATCACAAATGGACTCCCTGCTTGGCTAGCAACACTTGTCAGCATTGCCATCATGATGCCGTTGATGACTTGGGTCGTCATGCCTCAGATAACACGATTGTTCAAGCGCTGGCTTTATCCTCCGATGGCAAAGCATTCAGCCCATCAATCATCTAACTCAAACCCAAATTAAAGGAGCATTATCTGGTAATCACCTCAGTATCATGATTGGCATCCTAGCAGTCGCGCGATCGCCAGCTTCGACCTCTGGAGATGCTGAGAGTAGCATCGAGATTCCTCATCACCGGCTAGCTAGGCATCAATTGTCAGCTTTTGTCCGGGATTTTGAGCTGGGGCGATCGCCCGCGCTCTAATTGTCGCAGCTCCGTGTCACTTAGAAAAGCGGCAAGCCTTCCTCTTGCAGATCCCCCTTTCGGATAAGATTAGATACGCAGCAACCAATGAGGACAGGATGTTATGAGTCAAGACGACATTTTTGCTAGAGTCAAGAAAATCGTGGCAGATCAACTGGAAGTCGATCCGAGCGAAGTCAAGCCAGAAGCCAACTTTGCTAACGATTTAGGAGCAGATTCCCTAGATACAGTAGAGCTGGTCATGGCCTTGGAAGAAGAGTTTGATATTGAAATTCCCGATGAAGCAGCCGAAGGAATTACCACGGTTCAGGCTTCTGTAGATTTCATCAGCAGCAAACTTGCAGCTCCAAAAGCATAAAATACCTGTCTTTTCCCCTAAGAGGAGAGAAGTTATAAAACTGAAAACTCCTCTTTTGTTCTGCGTTCTGGGTGTTTAATTTTTTTGAAACTGAAATCATGACAAATTTAGAGCGTAAGCGCGTTGTTATCACGGGTCTCGGCGCGATTACACCGATCGGCAATACCTTGTCCGAATATTGGGACGGGCTGCTTGCGGGGAAGAATGGCATCGGCCCGATCACCTTATTCGACCCGTCGCGACACGACTGTCGCATTGCCGCAGAGGTGAAGGGTTACGACCCGCACGACTATTTAGAGCGGAAGGAAGCAAAGCGGATGGATCGCTTTGCTCAATTTGGGGTGTCAGCGAGCAAGCAAGCTCTGGCTGATGCGAAGTTTGAGATTAACGACCTGAACGCAGAACAGGTGGGTGTCATTCTTGGCACTGGCATTGGCGGGCTCAAGGTTTTAGAAGACCAACAAGAGATTTATCTGAATCGCGGCCCCGATCGGTGCAGCCCGTTTATGATTCCGATGATGATTGCGAATATGGCCGCTGGTTTGACAGCAATTCAAACGGGCGCTAAAGGGCCGAACTCTTGCACGGTGACGGCTTGCGCTGCTGGGTCGAATGCGGTGGGCGATGCGTTCCGCCTGGTGCAGTCGGGTTACGCGCAGGCGATGATTTGCGGCGGTACGGAAGCTGCGGTAACGCCTTTGTGCGTGGCTGGTTTTGCTGCGGCCAGGGCGCTTTCGACTCGCAACGATGACCCGACCCATGCTTGCCGTCCGTTCGATCGCGATCGCGACGGTTTTGTAGTCGGCGAAGGTGCTGGCATTCTGATTTTAGAAGAAATGGAACACGCGATCGCCCGCGGCGCCAGAATTTACGCCGAAATCGTCGGCTACGGTTTAACCTGCGATGCGTACCACATGACTTCCCCGGTACCGGGGGGCGAAGGTGCCTCGCGGGCGATCGCCTTAGCGCTCAAGGATGGCGGTTTGACACCCGATATGGTGAGCTATATCAACGCTCACGGCACGAGCACGCTTCCCAACGATTCTACGGAAACCAAGGCGATTAAGAAGGTTTTGGGAGACCATGCTTACAAAATAGCAATCAGTTCTACCAAGTCAATGACCGGCCATCTTTTGGGCGGTTCTGGGGGAATTGAGGCGGTGGCTGCGGTAATGTCGATCGCCAACGATAAAGTCCCGCCGACAATCAATCTGGAAAATCCCGATCCTGAGTGCGATTTAGATTATGTTCCGCATACAAGTCGCGATCTAAAAGTTGATGTGGCGCTGTCGAATTCCTTTGGATTCGGCGGCCACAACGTGACGCTGGCATTCAAGAAGTTTGTTCGGTAACGGACAATTTGAAAGTCGAGAGTTAAAAGGTGAAGAATTAATTTTTCACCTTTGTAGGGTAGGCATCTTGCCTGCCCTAACTTTCTGAAGTATAACCGGAGCGATCGTATGAATCAACCCATTATTCGATTTTTGACAACAAAGAATTATAAAAATCTGCACTTAGATCCATCTGTAAATTTAAACAACCTTAATATATTTATCGGCTCAAACGGTTCAGGCAAAAGCAATTTCATCAGTTGTTTAAAATTTTTAAAAGATTGCCTAATAGCTATTCCTGACGCAAATCGGGACGTGAGTAGTTTTGAGGATGCTGTTTCTAAAATTGGTGGTGGTAGAATTTTAGATGTCAATGTTGAAAGTCCAGCAAAGGTCAGTATAGCTTGCTGTTTTTCGCAAATTAACCACACTGGTAATCTTCAAAAAGACAGCGCAATTCTTGATTTCAAACTTTATACCGATAGACAAAAAATAAGGGCGAGCATCTCTGAAGAATATCTATATGGCGGAGAAGATTTACAGGAAACTGTCAGCAGGACACCTTTCTATTACTATAAGTTGCATAACAGAGAATTAGGGCAAGGAGTTTTATCTGTTTACAAGTCTCCCGGTCAAGAGTCAACTCAGTTTGAACCTTTAGATAACATTCCTACAAATTCTTTTGGTTTGCTCACAATTCCGACACTGCTTGAAAATAGTCTATTACCACCAGAAACTACACCTATTTATAAAATTAGAAGAGAATTAATTGAATTTATTTCAAAATGGCAATTTTATAATGCCAATAACATGAATTTGAATTCAATTAGAACCGCCGAACCTAAAATAGGTGGAAGTGATATTTACTTATCTGCATTGGGAGATAATCTGCCTTTAGTATTGTACAATTTAAACCAAAAATCTATCAATTTTGAAGATAGCATTAACGAGGCAATGAAGTCCATCCTGCCAAAAACTCGTCGCCTTAGAGCTTTACCTTCTGGTCGCCTATCTCTCACTGTAGAATGGTATTTTGAAGGTATTGATGATGAAGCATTCTACCTAAATGAAATGTCGGATGGAACTGTCAGGATGCTTTGTTGGGCAACTATATTACATTCTCCACTTCTTCCTTCTTTGATAGTCATTGATGAACCTGAATTAGGATTGCACGTCTCGTGGATGCCAATTTTAGCTGAGTGGATTAAAAAAGCTGCCACCAGAACTCAGATAATTATTACCACGCATAGTCCCGACCTTTTAGATCACTTTACCGATCGTTTAGAGAATGTTCTTTGTTTTTATCCCGAAAACAGAACGTATTTCTCAGTCAAATCTCTTTCAAAAGAACTGCTGAAGCCAAAACTTGAAGAGGGATGGCAATTGGGCGACTTATACCGTGTTGGCGATCCAAGTATTGGAGGATGGCCGTGGTAGTGTGGGTTTTCTCTGGTGGCGGTGAGGCTGAGGTTAGAGGATTCTTTCCTTTTTTAGAAAAAAGTTTTCCGGGCTGTAGATTTGAACGAAAAACACCAGTTCGCCAAAAACCCGGCCCTAAAGCTAATAAAGCAGGTAGTTATGGAAGAACAGGTCAAAGCTTAATCGAGCAAATAAAGCAAGAATTACCGATCGCCTTAAAAGCGGAAGCAAATAAATGCGACTTGATTTTAGTTTTTGACGATTTGGATTGCCGCGATTCTCAGACACAAAAATCAAAAATATTGGCAGAGTTATCAAAAATACCCGAATGTGCTGACATCGAAAAATTTGTTGGGTTTGCCGCGCCGGAAATCGAAGCTTGGATTATTGCTGATTGGAATAATTCAATAGCTAAACATTCAGATTTTCGAGGCAAAAGACATGAACGGATGCGTTGGTGGCTAAGTACACAAAGAAAAGTTTCTTTTGAGAATCCAGAAGCATTTAGTGAATACGATGCTGAAAAAAATTGCTGTCGAGAAAAACTATCCCAATATTTAATTGAGTCAAGTGTTCAAGATGAACTCGATCGCGATAAAGCACGCTTTTCTAAAGGAGATCATACTCCTTTGCTATTGAGGGAAATCGATCCAAATGAAGTCCAGAAAAAATGTCCCTTATTTCGCGAACTCTATAACTATCTCAATAATTTTTGCCGTTCTTCTTAACTTATTCTCCCCGCAATAACTCCAAGCGATATCGGTACAGCGCCACAGGATGCCCCCCAGCAGCAAAATAATCCGGGTCTTGGGGCGATAAATAAATCGCTGTCACCTGATCGGCTGCAATTTTTTTACTCGCAGAACCGCTATTTTCCGCGCCTCCAAGCACTCGATAAGCCGTTGTTGTTTCCACCTCGTTTAAATAAATATCCGACTCGCCGCGAAACACCTGCTGAGAAATCTCTGCTGAGACAAATTCGCGAGGATTCGGCGTCTCGGTTCCCCTGGCTGTCACGATCGAAATTAGCTGCTTTTCTCCTTTCAAAACCGTAATTTGGCGGTTGGGATTCGTCGGATCGACTTTCACCGAAAGTACAGCGCCATCGCCCAAATAAGCTTTGGCGATATTCAAGCCGTTAAAAGCGCGATCGGCTACAATATTTTTAGCTCGTTTATTTCTATAATTTTTCTCGGGTTGAAATCGCACTTTAAACAATACGGGCTGCTGCAAATAGCGCCGATTTCCCTCAAACCCGGGAGTGACAATATTTGGGGCTAAAGGCGCGGCTAAATCCACCAAAGTGCTCGCAACATTCCAATTTCCCGCCATCCAGTCTGGATAAACCAAATCTCCCTTAGCCGCAGCCACAGTCGGTTTGCTTTCCCAATTGGGAAAACTTGAAATGCGATCGCCCAACACCCCCGCCCTCGCCGCGCCACCCCACAGCATTACCGCCAAAACCAGACAAAAACCCCAAATTAATTTCATAACAAATTACATTCAAACAACTGCGATCGGGAAAAGGACTTTAGTCCTGACTGCGAACCTGCGATCTAATATTAAACTTAAATAGGAAGTTCGATCGCAAATTCAGTTCCCCGATCGGCGAGAGATTTGCAGAACAATTGACCGCCGTGTTTATCTGTCACAATCTGCTGAGCGATCGACAATCCCAGCCCGGTTCCTTTACCAACCGCTTTTGTGGTAAACAGAGGTTCAAACAAATGTTTTTGAATCTCCTCGGTCATTCCCAACCCGTTATCGGCAATTCGGACGATCGCACTTTCGCGCAAAACCTCCGTGCATATTGTAATTGTCAAACAGCGTTGGTCTTTTTCCCAAGCATCTTCCACAGCATCGATCGCATTTGCTAACAAATTCATAAACACCTGGTTCATCGGGCCGGGATAGCATTTTATCGGCGGCAATTCACCGTAATTTTGAATAACTTCAATCTCAGGGCGAGCTCCCCGATCCTTCAGCCGGTGTTTCAACAGCAATAGCGTACTATCTAGAGTTTCGTGCAGATCGATCGGCGTCGCAGTATCTACATCAGAACGGGCAAAATTCCGCAGCGACAGCGAAATATCTTTAATGCGTTCAGTGCCTACTTGCATTGAATCCAAGAGGTGAGAAAAATCTTCGATTACAAACTCCAAATCTATCTCATCAATCTTAATAGCGATATCGGGTGCAGGTTCAGGATAGTGTTTTTGATAGAGGCTAAGAAGTTCTGTAATCTCAGCCAGATATTCCTTTGCAGGCGCAATGTTGCTGACCATAAAACTCAGCGGGTTGTTAATTTCATGGGCGACTCCGGCAACGAGTTGCCCCAGGGCGGATAGTTTTTCTTGCTGCACAAGTTGTACTTGAGCTTGTTGCAGCGCGCAGGTGCGTTCTGCAACTTGCTGTTCCAGATTGTCGGTTAACTGTTTGAGCCGCCAGTGAATGTTGACTCTGGCAATTACTTCGTCTTGTTCAAAGGGTTTTGTGATGTAATCAACAGCACCTAATGACAAGCCTTTGATTTTGCTTTCGGCATCTGCTAAGGCCGTCATAAAAATCACCGGAATAGCGGCTGTCGCTGGGTTTGTTTTGAGCTGGCGGCAGGTTTCAAAGCCGTCGATTCCTGGCATTTGCACGTCTAGCAATATTAGTTCCGGCAAAGGGTTTTTTGCGGGAGCGATCGCGCATTTTTCCAGTATCGCAATCGCCGAGAAGCCGTCTACTGCGACTCGCACTTTGTAGCCTGCTGTTTTGAGCGCCTGCGACAAAACCGACAAATTGGTGGAACTGTCATCAACTATCAAAATAAATTTTTTATCGGGTTCAATCATGATATTTTCCCCTGACGCTTATGATAAATGTTCTTCAATTAATGCCCGCAGTTCTTTGACTTGAAATCCTTCTGCCAAAACGAGTATTTTTTTGGCAAAAGTTGCGTGTTCTGGATTGGCTGTTTGAATCTGTTCCGCAATCTCGATTACCGCGTCCAAATCGCCAGCTTGAGCTTGTTCGTTTAACAACTGCAAAATCTCGATCGCCGGAAGCTGCATTTTGCCGATCGTCCCCTGCTGCGCTTTTTCGCCCGCATCTGCTGTTTCGCCATACACCCACTCTAATTGCAAGTATTTTTTCAGCAATCCCAGCAACAAATCTGCTTGCACCGGTTTGGGCAAAAAATCATTCCCGCCTGCATCCAGACTCTTCTGGCGATCGATCTCAAACACGCTCGCAGACGACACCAACACGATCGCTTCTCGCAGTTGAGGATGGGCGCGGATGTCGCGCAACAGCTCAAATCCGTCCATTACGGGCATGGCTAAATCGGTGAGGATCAAATCCGGTGCGGCGGCTAAAGCGATATCGAGTCCTTCCTTACCATCAGCCGCTTCAATCATCTCAAACCCGATCGGCTGCAGCAAGTTTACCAGCACAGCCCGATTTTCCCACCTGTCATCCACCACCAGAATTTTGCGCTTGTCGCCTTGGTAGCCCAAAACAGCCCCCTGTTCGACGATTCTAGAGCTATCTGCCCAATTTTGAGCTTCCGGGAGTTCCACTTCAAAGGAAAAAATACTGCCTTCTCCGGGGCGGCTGCCGATCGCAATTTCACTCTGCATCAGCCGCACAATCTTTTGTGCGATCGCCAGTCCCAATCCGGTACCTTCCGATTGCTTTTTAACATCGCCGACTTGCTCAAAAGGCAGGAAGATTTTCTGAACTTGTGCTGGTGTCATTCCCGGGCCTGTATCTTCTACTCTGAACCAAATTTTATATGAGTTTTCAGTTGAGTTTTCTAACTGAGAACTCCCATCGGAAAACTCAGCATCTTGGAGGACATCAACCTGAAAAATCACACCGCCTTTTTCCGTAAACTTAACCGCATTCGAGAGCAAATTCAGCAGCACTTGGCGCAAACGTTTTTCGTCACCGCAAACTCCAGCCGGGAGTTGCGGATCGACCTGCAAATCAAAGGAAATTGCTTTTTCTTCGGCGCGGATCGCGCAGATTTCGGCAACACCTTGGATGAATGAAGGCAGGTGAAAAGCGGCGGGATGCAGTTCGAGTTTCCCGGCTTCAATTTTCGACAAATCCAACACATCATTAATCAGCGTTAGCAGGTGCGAACCGCACTGATAAATGATATCAACTCCGCCGCGCCCTTTGTGCGTCAGAGGTTCGCTGCGCTGGAGAATTTGCGCGTATCCTAAAATGCCGTTGAGGGGAGTCCGCAATTCGTGGCTCATGTTAGCTAAAAATTCGCTTTTGGCGCGGTTAGCACCGTCTGCCATTTCTTTGGCAATTTTGAGTTCGACGGTGCGTTCTTCGACCCGCTTTTCGAGTTCCGCGTTGGTATTTTCTAGGGCTGTAAAAGAGTCGCGCAGTTGCTGCGCCATATCGTTGAAGGATTCCGAAAGCACACCCAGTTCATTTTTACCGGAGACTTCCACAGTGCGATCGAACTTCCCGGAGGCGAAATCCTGTGATGCTTTGCTCAATAGTGCGATCGGGCCAGCAATCAAGCGAGAAGTATAAAAACCCACAACCGTTGCCACAATTAACGCACCGATGCAAAATAAAATCGTGGTGCGGGTATTAGCATTGATTTGCCCCATGAAATCGGATTCAGGAACAACCACCACCACCAACCAATCCAATCCCCATTCATCTTTCCAGGGTAAAACTTGGACAAACTGGCGTTCTTTATTCAGCAAAAAATCAAGCTGTTGAGCATCTTTGATATTGTTGAAATCACCGCCGAAATGCTTGAGCAAATATCGAGCTGCTGATTGAATCTGGCCGTCGCTGCTTTCTGATGCCTTCAAACGTTTAGGCTTGCCATCAATCAGTTTAAAAGGTTTCTCGGTGCTGGAACTTGCAACCATTAGCCCGCTGCGCTCCACAATAAATGTTCTGCCCGATTTGCTGACTTTCAGTTGGCGCAAGAAATCGCTAATTTGCGAAAGACGCTGGTCGATACCGATGACACCAATCAGTTGATTTTTTCGACCGTAAATCGGGCGATTTGCGGAAACAGCGAGAGGAAAAGGCGTGATTTCCCACTGATATAAAACCCATGTGGGCTTTCCAGCTTTAACCGTGTTTGAGTACCAGAGTTCTTTTTTAAACTGGTAATTTTTGTATGTATCAATAAGGGTAGTTTTGTTACCTCTACTATCTGCATTGTAGTTGTAAAAATCTCTAGTTCCATTTTTTTTGGGATCGACAATTCCCATCTGAATATTTTTATCTAAGTGATATCCAGCACCTGCAAACTCGCCTCCTGGAGCGCCAAAGCTGATGTAGCCGATATTAAATAATTGCATTTGTTTCCAAAAAAAACGAGTCATATTATCTAAATCTTTCGGATCGAGCAATCCCACATCGAAGGCATCGGCATTCACCTGAGCCAGGTGACGCGCTGTGTCGAGTTGGCTGTCTAAGTGCTGGTCGATGCGGCTGCTGACTTCAGTCCGCAGTTGAGATGCTAGGTCATTGACTGCTTTCTGTCCGTTGCGGAAAGATAAGTAGCCCACAATGCCGACTGCGCCAATGATTTGTAGCACGAAGGGGACAATCAAAACGGTTCGCAGCGGGGCATTACCAATCAGTTTGTTGAGGATTGAAGGCTGGGGTGATGACATAGGGCAACTCGTTATTGCAGTGAGGTAGATATTATTTTTGCTCGACTACACTTAGGCGAGCTGTTTTTTTATAGACATTTATTGGGCGATCGCTATTTTTTAGGAATGGTCTAATTTGTGTTTATGTATCGATATTAACCCAAAAATGGTTTAAGCTAATATTTTTCCCCCATGAATTTAATACCTCGCCCGCACAGCAGCACTTCTATAAGTTTCTCTAAGTTCCTCCAAGAAACGGGGTTGATGAGGTAAGCGCGTTCTCTAAGTCTTGTTCGCGCTGTCCTGGTAAATAAATACCAGGGGATTCTCGTAGGGGTAATGCCGAATTGATACTTGAATTTTGGTAGCAAATACTTAAATACATAGACTCAGATAAGTGCGATCGAACTTTTTGGGCGATCGCCTATTTAAATTAAGATAAAAGAGAGAGTGCGGGCAGAGTGCCTCCTCTTTTTGATCGCCACACCTAGGGATTAGGACATCTGAGTTTCAAAAAGTCTGCTTTGATCCAACCTTTGTACTCACTTGCTCTGAATCTTGTAGTCAAATACCAGACATTTCCTTCGCTATCTTTACGGCTGAGTGGAGAGACGACAGCACTTTTATTTTGGTCGTCATTGGCGACAATCACTAAATTTCCTACCGATACAGTGCCTACAACGCTAAAAATGCTTCCTGCACCAGACCTGATATTAACTTGTGAGCCAATATCTTCACCTACAATATCGGCAACGCAGCTTTTGTCTGTGATGGATTGAGCGCTAACACTTTTAGTAAATTGTGGAGTAAAGATAGCTAGAGTGGCGATTTCTACAAATACGAAAACGCAAATTTTTAGAGGTTTCATGAGTTGAAGATGAGCGACAATCAGAGCTTGCTGGACTGCATCGTGGTAGATATCTTGAACTGGCATCGCGAGGCGAGGTAATTTGATATTCTACATTTTAACTCAAGTGCGATCGCCCTTAAGTGCATCCCAAGCGCGCGCGAGCGAAGCTATCCCTCTTCGTGAATCGCACATCCAATCGCGTACCTCGCGGCCGCAGACGGGCGATGCCTGCGCGGGCTATAATCAGGGAAATCGACTGTCGCTCTACTCAATCCCTTGCAGGTTAAGATGAACGAGTTTATGCTAGCCATGTCTATTGCTTAAGTCACGAATGTACGAAATTGAATTTACGCCTGATGCTGCTAAGGATTTACAATATTTCAGGAAATTCGAGCAGAAAATTCTGATCGATGCGATTCAAACCCAATTAACCTATGAACCAACGGTAGAAACAAAAAATCGTTTCCGACGTTCTCCACCAGATATTGCAGAATGGGAATTGCGGACTGGTGTGTTCCGGGTATTCTACAACGTTGATGAACTCGTGGAGATTGTCAGCATTGAAAGAATCGGTGAAAAGCCAAATAATAGTGTATTTTTTAGAGGAAAAGAAGGTTGAAAATTTATGATTTGGACTTATCGCGTATTTTGTGACAGCCAAGGGCGCTACTCAATTCGTGAGGTTTTTTACGAGCAAGATGGCACAATTATTGATTGTGGCAAAGCTGCTACTGTAGCAATTGGAAGCTCACTGGAAGAATTGATGAAACTGGTTCAATGGTTCAAAGAAGCTTTTGAATTACCAGTTTTATTGCTAGAAGAAGTTGAGGCAAAGATGGCGGCGCAGCCCCCAAAACCGAAATCCGATCGCAGTCGAAATATTTCTTTGAAGCAGATGATTTCCGAATTAGCTCTTGGGGATGATAACGAGCCCGAGGTAATTAATTAGGTTAGATGCTAAGATGTCCGATCTAACTCAAGGGATCTCGCCCTTAGCTCCATCCCAAAGTTCGATCGCCCATTCCACCCCCAACCCCGCCCCCAACAACCCCAACAAATCCAATTACTACCGGATCGGATCTCGAAGTACCCGAGATCGACTACAGTAAACACAAAATATTATTGGCGGTGACTTGAGTGATTGAGACTTTAGCAACAGGAATCGCAGCAGCCGGTTCGCTGCTAGCATTGGGCGGATTGGGCCTAGAGTTGAACTATCGCCGGACTGGGAGTCCAAATAAACTAGAACTGACAGCCGGAGAATGGCACTTAGCCGTAAACGAACCAAACCGCTATCTTTTAGTCGGGGAAATGGAATTTCGCAACCTGACACAGCGTTTCGAGATTATGTTACCGGAAGTGCGGGCTCAGGTGAAACTGCTGTCAGACGGAAGCTTGGAAGGTATTACTTCCCAGACAAAAGTCATTCCTTGCCACGAAGATGCAAAAGCAAGAGCAGACGATTACTGGTTCGGCTATATTGTTAAAGCCAAAAAAACCACCAAAATTAAAGTTTCCGTAGACATTCAAGGGCAAGATTTAAGCAAATTGCAGTCAGCTTGGGTGCAAGTACATTTTGTCACCTACGGCCCGGGCGGGCGCATCCCCAAAGTCCGCCACGTCGTAGTTCCGCTGCAATTTCCCAACTCCGACACCGTACCAAATGCCCGAAATGTCGGAGTTGCAGAAGTTTTGCCGGTTCGCACCCACATCCTGACGGAATTGGACAATCCCGTCGAAATTGTCAAGCGTTACGTGCTGCCGCGCGCCCAAAAAGGAGATATTGTCGCCCTTGCAGAAACTCCCTTAGCGTTGATGCAGGGACGCTACCGCCATCCCAGCGAAGTCAAGCCCGGATGGGTAGCAAAGCGAGTTTGCTTGTTTTTCTTGCCGATGTCGAGTTTGGCCACAGCTTGCGGGATGCAGACGCTGGTGGATGTAGTCGGGCCCGCCCGCGTAGTTGCAGCATTTGCTCTTGGCGCTGCAGCGAAAGTATTCGGCAAACCGGGAGTCTTTTACCAGCTAGCAGGGGAACAAGCCAGACTGATTGACGATGTTACCGGGACACTGCCTCCCTTCGACCAATTTATTGTCCTGGGCCCGGACAATCCCCAGCAAGTTGTAGAAGAAATTCAACGAGAAACCGGACTTGCGGCGGCGATCGTAGACGCTAACGACTTGAAAGCAGTTAAGATATTAGCAGCGACCTCCGATTTATCGGTAACATTTTTAGAACAAGCCTTGCGCAGCAACCCCGCCGGGAATGCTGACGAACGAACACCGGTCGTTTTAATTCGACCTCTGCCGAGCAAAATCTTGAGTTGAGAACTAAAAATTAAAAATTAAAAATTAAAAAAGATGATTTTAAA